>NZ_JBJIAI010000009.1:0-261498 GCF_045311035.1 Mycobacterium sp. SMC-13 | reverse complement strand
CGTTTGAGAACGAAGGTCACCAAGGGTCCGGGATCGCGGGCCGCTGGATTGGCCATGGCCTACAAGCTGATCGACGCAGCCCAAGCCCGTTGGCGGGCCGTCAACGCCCCACATCTGGTCGCCCTCGTCCGCGCCGGAGCGGTCTTCCACAAAGGCAAACTGCTCGAACGGCCCACCGACATCACCCCACCGACACCACCGTCAGACGGCGATCAACACACCGAAACGGAGGTCGCCTGAAACACCCCGATCCACAGGTATTGACAATTGCTCTACCGCCGGTGTCCATGACGGCAA
The DNA here is from genome assembly GCF_045311035.1 of Mycobacterium sp. SMC-13. Lineage (NCBI taxonomy): Bacteria > Bacillati > Actinomycetota > Actinomycetes > Mycobacteriales > Mycobacteriaceae > Mycobacterium > Mycobacterium sp. SMC-13. The sequence goes on along the minus strand of NZ_JBJIAI010000009.1, from coordinate 261,201 downwards.
GCTTCCAGCGGACAACACTGACCTCTGTCGGCTTGATCAACGAGGAGGCTCCGTATGACAACGTCCATCACCCGCAGCAGCCACACCGTCTCGCTCCTGGGCGGCGAGATCGTCGAGGAATCCGAACACGGCTCAATGCGTCGGGTCACCGCTGATGCCATGCCGATTCTGCAGAATCTGTCGATCAAGCGACTGCTGCTCAACCCCGGCGCCATGCGCACACCCCACTGGCACGCAAACGCCAACGAACTCACCTACTGCGTCTCAGGAACGGCGCTGGTGTCGGTCCTCGACAACCACAGCGTGTTCTCGAACTTCATCGTCACCGCAGGGCAGATGTTCCACATCGATTCCGGTGCACTGCACCACATCGAGAACATCGGTACCGACGTCGCCGAGTTCATCATCGCCTTCCGCCACGAACGTCCCGAGGACTTCGGTCTGGGCGCAACCTTCGGCGCGTTCACCGACGCCGTGTTGGGCAACACCTATGACCTACCGTCGTCCGACATCAACAAGATCCGTCGTAGCACCGTCGACCACAAACTGGCAGCCCGCACCGGCGACCCCAGCATCCCCGCCGCTGCCCACTTCAACGATCCGCACAAGTTCGATGTCGAAGCCCAAGCGCCGGGTCTCAACTACGCCAGCGGCAACGCACGATTCGCCCGCGACCAGTTCTGGCCTGCCTTGAAGGACATCTCGATGTACTCGCTTCGCGTCACCGAAAGCGGTATGCGCGAACCGCATTGGCATCCCGTCACCGCGGAGATGGGCTACGTGCAGTACGGCGATGCGCGCATGACCATCATGAACCCGGACGGCTCGCTGGACACGTGGAACCTGACAACGGGAGACATGTACTTCATCCCGCGCGCCTACCCGCATCACATCGAGAACATCGGAACCGACGACTGGCATTTCCTGATCTTCTTCGATCAGCCGTTCCCCGCCGACATCGGCTTCAAAGCCTCTGCCACCGCCTATTCACGGGAAGTCTTGGCCGCCGCGTTCAACACTCACATCGATGATCTGCCGGCGTTACCCTTCACTCCCGCGGACCCACTGGTGGTTCCCCGGGTGAACCCCGTCGATGCCCACGGAGTCGGCCAAGGTTGATGCCCGTGACGCTATTCGGCGAGCCTCAGGGCGGACTGCCCATGCGCTCCGCCTGCGTGCCGGGAAGCATTGCCGCCCAAGCGTTTCGCCGCATACATCTCGAGGTCTGCCGCCATCACCAGATCGTCGATGATCGTGGGGGCGGCAGCGTCGTCGACATCGGCCAGGGCGACCGTCGCGACGCCGACGCTGGCGGTGATGGCGTACGGCGTCGCGGCAATCGCCGTACGTAGGCGCTCGGCGGCCGACGATTGTTGGGGTCGGTAAGTGGTCTCGGCGATCAGGAATTCGTCGCCTCCGGTGCGACCGATCACGGCATCGTGCGACGTCTGCTTGCGGAGTATCTCGGCCACGGCGATCAGCGCACGGTCACCGAAGAGATGACCGCGGCTGTCGTTGAGGAGTTTGAAACCGTCGAGATCGATCACCGTCACCATGAGATGCGCGGCCGTACCCCGGTCCCGATGGATCAGTTCCTGGGCCTTGATCCCGAAGCCACGCCGATTCAGCAGAAATGTCAGCGGGTCGCAGTCCGCGCGGATGAGATCGGTTCCCAGCGCGTGGACGACGATCTGAATGCTGGCCGGCACTGTGACGGTGAGAATGAAGATCAACCACATCGCGCACGCCGCGAGGACGGGGCGGCCGGACGCTGTCAGGCGCAAGGCCACCACCGCCGCGACGATCATTGCCACTTGGAAGTTGTAGGCCGCGTGGATCGCCCGATGAGTGAACGCCACGTACGCCGCGGGCACGCCGAACGTGGTGCAGACCAGGATCCCGACGGCCGGGTCGCTACACGACAGTGCCACGGCGGCAATACACGTCGTGACCAGGGTGGCAAAGACCGTGGACCGCCGGCGGCTGGGCAGTCCGACGACCCAGATGAGGCCGGCGAGCAGCAATCCGACGATGGCCGCGCGGGTGACCAACCGCGGGACGACGCCGACCGGACCTTCGGGGACCGTCAGCAGTGCCATCGGGACCAGGCTGGTCATGATGGCCACGCCGGCGATCATCGTGCGGACCAGCCCCGACAGTCCACGGAACTTGACGTAGCCCATCAGCCAGTCGTAGTGATCGGACTGACGCCACCATTGCTGGAGCCAACGCATGGTGCATCTCCCCCCAACGGGTTACCTGGGTGTCCGCAGTCGTCAAACCTGTCGCAGCCGTTGCGCGCTGCCCTGGCATTAATTTGCTGACGCCTGATTGCATCACATGTTCGGCCAGGTTGCCAGGGGTGCAAACTGTGAATTCTCATATATTCGAGATAGCCAGCATTCGATGGGCCGGTGCATGTGACCGCGATGTCGGGACTGGCGCCACGACATCGACATGCGCTCAGCTGCGGGGATGTGTACGGACCGGCGGGTGATCACGCACACTGGGACACCAATCCGACGCCTGGAGGACCGATCCCGGAATGAACCCCGTTGCCGAATTCGACTTCGTCATCGTGGGAGCAGGTAGTGCCGGCTGCCTGCTCGCCAATCGGCTGAGCGCCAACCCCGATCATCGGGTGCTGTTGATCGAGGCCGGCGGCAAGGACAACTGGTTCTGGATCAAGGTGCCGGTGGGCTACCTGTACACCATTGCCAACCCCCGCACCGATTGGTGCTTCACCACCGAGGCCGACCCGGGTCTGGCCGGCCGCAGCATTCATTACGCGCGCGGCCGCGTCCTCGGCGGGTGCTCGTCTATCAACGCCATGATCCACATGCGTGGGCAGGCAAGCGATTACGACCTCTGGGCGCAAGCAACCGGCGACGAGCGATGGCGATGGGGCGGCCCGGACAGTACCGGCGAGACGCTCGCGATCTACAAGCAGCTCGAGGACTACTTCGGTGGGGCCGACGACTGGCACGGCACCGGTGGCGAGATCCGCGTCGAGCCACCGCGGGTGCGCTGGAAGATCCTGGACGCCTGGCAGGCCGCCGCGGCCCAGGTGGGTATCGCCCCGATCGATGAGTTCAACCGCGGCGACAATGCCGGCAGCGCGTACTTCCATGTGAACCAACGGCGTGGCCGTCGCTGGTCGATGGCCGACGCTTTCCTGCATCCCATCGCCCACCGACCCAACCTCACCGTCTACACCGACACCCAGGCCGTGAAGCTACTGATGGACGACGAAGTCCGGGCGGATCAGCGGACCGGTGCCTGGACCACCGCTCGACACCGTGCCACGGGTGTGCGGCTCCGCAAAGACGGCCGACTCGTCGACGTCCACGCGCGCCGCGAGGTGATCCTGAGCGCCGGTGCGATCGGATCACCGCATCTCATGCAGGCCTCGGGTCTGGGGCCGGCCGAGCTGCTCTCCCAGCACCACGTGCCCGTGGCCGTCGATCTGCCCGGGGTCGGTGAAAACCTCCAGGACCATTTGCAGCTCCGCACGATCTACCGGGTGCAGGGCGCCCAGACGGTCAACACGCTGTACCGGAATTGGCTCACCCGCGGCGGCATGGGGCTCCAGTACCTGATGTTGCGCTCCGGGCCGATGACGATGCCGCCCTCGACGCTCGGCGCCTTCGCCAAGAGCGACCCCGCGCTGGCCAGCCCCGATCTGGAATGGCACGTGCAGCCGTTGTCGTTGCCCAAGTTCGGGGAACCGCTGCACAGCTTCGGAGCGATCACGCCCTCGGTCTGCAATCTGCGCCCCAGTTCGCGGGGGCATGTGCGCATTGCCAGTGCGGACCCGCTGATCAACCCCAAGGTCATGTGCAACTACCTGTCCACCGACGCCGATCATCAGGCCGCCGTCAAGGGCCTGCGGATGACGCGGGAGATCATGGCGGCGCCGGCGCTGGCTCGCTATCGCCCTGAGGAGCTTCTCCCCGGCCCGCAGGTGGTCAGCGACGACGATCTGCAGCAGGCGGCCCGGGAACTGGGCACGACCATCTTCCACCCGGTGGGCACGTGTGCGATGGGAGCCTTTGACGCACAAGGGGTTCCGCGGTCAGCGGGCGCCGTGCTCGACACCGACTGTCGCGTGTACCGCGTCGCCGGCCTTCGTGTCGTCGACGCCTCGGCGATGCCCACGATCACGTCCGGGAACACCAACGCGCCGGTCATGCTGATCGCCGAGCGTGCGGCGCGGGCGATCCTGGCGAAAGCCGGCGGGGTCAGCGGCTGAGGCGGTCGACCAGGAATCCGGCGAGATCTCTTTGCAGCGTGCGTGACTCGTCGAGCGCAGCGTCCATCCACCAAAAACCGTGAATCATCCCGGGGTAGCGCCGGGCGACGACGTCCACGCCGGCGTCACGGAGGAGCCCGGCGTACGCCTCTGCCTCGTCGCGCAGCACGTCATGGCCGGCGGTCGCCACGAACGTGGACGGCAGATGCGCAAAGCTGTTGGCGCGTAACGGTGAAACCCGCGGATCGTCGCTTGCGTCCCCGTCGACATAGTGGTTCCAGAACCAGGCCATATCGACGGCGTCGAGACCGAAGCCACGGGCGAACGCGGCATACGACGGTGCGGCCATGCGCCGATCCAGCGCCGGATAGAGCAGAGCCTGAGCGGCGACCGTGACGTCGGTACCGGCCAACTCGGCGGTGGTCGCGGCGGCGAGGTTGCCGCCGGCGCTGTCACCCACCACGGCCAGCCGGCCCGGATCGACGTCCAATTCACTGGCGTGGGTATGTACCCAGCGCACGGTGGCCATGCAGTCCTGCAGCGGAACCGGAAACGGATGCTCGGGTGCCTTCTGATAGTTGACGGCGAGCACGACGTACCCGGTGTCGCGGGCCAGGACCCGGGCTGGTTCGTCCACGAGGTCGAGGTTGCCGATCACCCAGCCACTGCCGTGCAACACGACAATCACCGGATGCGGCCCGCGATCTTGCGTCGGCCGGTAGATCCGAACGGGAAGGTCGGCGGTCGGACCAGGGATGAACCGGTGTTGGACCTGCACCATCGCGGGTGCCGGCCGTTGCAGGTCCAGGTAGCTCAGTATCGCCAGGCGCGCGTCGGGCACCGACAAGGTCGCGATACCCGGCGCTGTCGCCGCCGCGGCCAGGTGGGCGCGCGCCTGAGGATGCAGCGCGGGCGACTCGGTCACTGTGCCTCCCCGTGGCTGTTGGTGAACACCAGCAACGTGCCGACAAGCGCCATCGCCGCGCCCACCCACACCGGGGAACGCCAGCCCAGGCCCAGGGCGATGGTCGCGGCTCCGATTGCCGATGCGATGGCGTTGCCGAGGTTGAACGCCGCGATGTTGGCCGCCGAGGCCATGGTCGGCGCGTCATCGGCGAAACGCATGACGCGCAGTTGCAGAGCGGGCGTCGCAGCGAATCCGACGAGGCCCATGACGACCAGCAGGACTGCCACTGGTATCCGATAGGACGCGAGCATCCCGTATGCGATGAGCACGACGGGCAGCAGTAGAGACAAGATGCGCAGGGCCCAGGTGAGATCACGATCGGCGGCCCAGCCACCGACGAAATTGCCGATGAACAAACCGATTCCGAAGAGGACCAGCAGCCATGGCACGGCGCCGTCGCCGTAACCGGTCAATCGGGTCACCAGCGGTTCCACATAGATGAACGCTCCGAACACGCCGCCGAACATCATCATGGTCAGCAGGATCGACACGATGACCTGGCGGCGATACAGGACGGCGAAGTGGCTGTTGCCTGCCGGTGTTGGTGTCGGTAACCGGGGAACCAGCGCGGCGACGCCGGCGATTGCCAGCACACCGAGTGCGCTGATGATCCAGAACGCGCTGCGCCAGCCGAGATGCTGGCCGACGAACGTGCCGAACGGTACGCCGAGCACGTTCGACAGGGTCAGCCCGCCGAACATGACGGCGATGGCGGATGCTTTGCGTTCGGGCGCGACCAGATCGCCGGCGACCACGGCGCCGATGCCGAAGAATCCGCCGTGGCACAGCGCGGTGATGATCCGGCCCAGCATTGCGACGCCGAAACCTGGTGCCAGCGCGGTCAATCCGTTGCCGATGACGAACAAGGTCAGCAGCACCAGCAGTGCGGTTTTCGGCGGGCGGCGCGACAGCGCGGCAGTGACGGTGAACGCGCCCACCACGACCGCCAGGGCGTATCCCCAGATCAGCGCGCCGGCAGTGGGCACGCTGACGTGCAGTGCGTCGGCCACGTCGGTGAGCAGCCCGGCGATGACGAACTCGGTCAGGCCGATGCCGAACCCGCCGAGCGCCAGCGCAGGCAGACCCGGATGAAGTCGCCGCGTCGGCGCGGGGAGACTGTTTTTGGGCAGGGTGGAACTATCCACGGGCGAGCTCCTTGGATTGGGTGTTTCTTGTTGCCGCGCAGCGATATTCGCTACACGAGTGCTACTCGGTGATGGTCGTGCTGGCCAGCAGGCGCAGCGCAGCCTCATCGCTGGACCCGGGTTCGGCGTGTTGCAACAGCAGTCGGTGACCGTTGTCTTCGGGCAGATGAAGGATCTGGAAATGCAGGTCCAGCCGCCCCACTACCGGGTGGTGGTAGCGCTTGATGCCGTGCGTACACAACGCCACGGGTTGCGCCGCCCACAATTGCGCGAAGTCCTCACTGGCCACACTCAGGTTGCCGACCAGACGGGCGAGGTCGGCCTCGGCGACATGGCCGGCGCTGACATAGCGCAACGAAGCCACTGCCAAGGTGGCCTCGGCCTCCCACTCGCGATGGAGGCTGCGCGCGTGTGCGTCGATGAACATCATCGCGACCTTGTTGGGCGGTTCGGCACTGTACGGCGCCGTCGGTGACAGGTGCGGTGCAAGCAGCGCATGGCCCAGTCGATTCCAGGCGATGATGTCTTGCAACGGCGACAGTGCGACGGCGGCGATGTCGGGCATGGCGTCCAGCAGGGTGACGCAATCGGGACGCAGCCGGGTTCGCTCCGACGGCACCTTCCTGTCGCCGACCGCGGCCAGCCGCTGCAAGTGCGCCCGTTCGGCCTCGTCGAGCCCGAGGGCCCTTGCCAGCGCGTCCAGCACCTGGGTCGAGGGATTGGTGGCCAGTCCCTGCTCCAGGCGTGTGTAGTACGTCAACGACACCCCAGCCGCTTCGGCCAGTTCCTCGCGGCGCAACCCGGGCACCCGGCGCGGCCCCAGCCCGACCAGCCCCGGCAGTAGCGCCGTGTCGGCCGCTGCCCGTCGACTACGAAGAAAGTCCGCCAGCTGCTGCCCGCCTGATCCGCGTGCGTCCGTCATGTTTTCCATCGTGCGTGACGGATCCGCGGCGCGCCTGTCCCTGGCAGTGACAGGCAGTTGCCACTACAGCCCGGACGGCACAACCTTGCCGTTGACCGTCACCTCCACCTGGCGGGTCGTCGTGTTGTACGCGATCTTGCCGTGCTCGAACGTCGCGACGAGCTGGTCGCCGGCGGGAGTCTCGTCACTGGTGACGACGCCCAACGGGCCTGCCGAGCCGTTCGTACCGCTGACCGACGGCACACCGTCCGCGTCGCGTTGCACATTCCAGGCCTCGCGGATTTTGCCCCAGATGATGTAGGCGGGCGTGCCCGGCTGACTGTTCTTGGCCACGATCGCGCCGCCCTGGAACTGCTGGAAGACGACGCCGCTGTCGCGGGTACCGGCGTTGTGATCGCCCGTCAGTGGCTTGCCCAGGGCCGCCTTCTGCTTGTCCGTGGCGGACGCGTACTTGGCGGCGATCGGGCCGGTGAGCGTGACCTCGACGTCCCTCTCCCCGATGAGCTTCACCTGGGTGGGCGGCGCCGGAACTTCGGACGTCACGACCAACGCGACCTGCGGCTGCGCCGAGACATCGCCGCTCTTGTCAGTGCTGCAGCCGGCAACGGTCAGTGCGACAGCGGCCAGGCCGGCGACGGTTGTGCGGCGGTACGTGCTCGTGTTCATAGGTTTCCCCTCACGTCATTCCTGTGGTGCGCGTCATGTTGCAGCTGATGTCCCGGCCCGGTCACGACCCTAACGGAGCCACTTCAGCGTCGCGCGCGCTCACCGGGCCGGCATGAGGTGCCGGGTGAAGAAGCGCGCCGCGTCCTCCCCCGCGAATTTCGGGACACCCATGTGGCCACCCATGTTGGCGTGCAACGTCTTTTCCCGGGAACCGAAGGCATCGAACACGTCGAGCGCCATCTGGCGGTCATTCGATTCGTCGTCCCACTGCAGCAGGACGTGCAGAGGAATCGTGACCTCACGCGCCTCATCGAACATGGTGCGAGGCACGAAACTGCCGGCGAACAGACCCGCGGCGACGATGCGTGGTTCGACCACGGCCAACCGGATGCCGATGGCCATGACCCCGCCGGAGAAGCCGACCGGGCCGCTGATCTCGGGCAATGAGAGGAGCACGTCAAGGGCCAACTGCCATTCCGGGACTGCGGCATCGACCAAAGGGAGGACGAGGCGGTCGACGATGTCGCTGACAGGCCGGCCCGCGGCCAGTGCCCGGTGCAGATCGGCGCGTCCCCGCTCGAGTTCAGCCAAGCGGGGACGATCACCACTACCGGGCAGCTCGATGGTGGCGGCGGCGAACCCGTGCGCCAGAGCGTCGCGGGCACGATTCGTGAGTCGCGGATACATCCGCCGCAGACCGCCGGGATGCCCCAGCAGGATCAGCGGTGCGGGTGACGAGCCGGGCGTCCACAGGATGCCCGGGATGTCATTGAGACTGAATCTGCGCTCGACGCTGCCGTCGTCGAGACGCTGTTCGGAAATGAAGTCCATTGGCCGTGCCTTTCGGGAGTGCGGTGAGACGGCGCTCCCGGGACGACCTATCGCCCGACTGTGGCCCTGGCAAGGAGCACCCACGTCGATACGTTCACGGGTACCACCTCCTCGTCCTTCACCTGGCCTGCCGACGAAAGTAGCAGCGGCCGCCTTTGGCGGCCAATCATTTACGTCATGGCATTCGGCCATGCCCCCACGCTTCGACCAGCACCGAAGTATCGGCGGCGCATTCTGGAGCCATGAACTCCGAAAACACTGACGAAGTCGATCGCCGAGGCATCGAAGCAGTCACGCGTGCTTGGGAAGAAGCGTTGGCGAACCACGATGTCGAGGCACTGTTGGCTTGCTACGCACCGGACGCCACTCTGGAAAGCCCGGTGGCAGCGCACATCTTGGGTGGCCCGGGGGTGTGCCGAGGACACGAGGAACTCCGACCGTTCCTGACCGAGGTGGTGGCACGTACTCCGGACGAGCGGCACTACTACCGTGCCGGATTCTTCACCGACGGCCGCCGCGCGACCTGGGAGTACCCCCGCGAGACACCGGACGGCCAGCAGATGGATTTTGTGGAGGTCATGGAGATCGAGAACGGCTTGATCCAGGCGCACCGCGTCTACTGGGGTTGGCGCGGCGTCGAGATCCTGGCCAGCGATGGCTACTACCGATGATTTCGATCCTGGTAGTTCCGTGCGGCGTGACGCCGGCCATGAACGACAGCACGCTGTTGCGAGGAATCAGTTACCTGCCTGTCTCACTCGCGCCCACACCGGTCACCTCCATGTGATTACGCTCTGACACATCGCCAGACGCTCTACGTGGACCCACCGGCAGCGCTGGGCTCTACTGTCACGAGTTCGCTTGCGGCACTGACCACCTCACCGAGCTCGCTAACTGTCCACGGCCGGCCGCGGGCGATCACGACGACGTGCTGGATACCGAGACCCGCCAGTTTCCGGCAACGTTCGACCAGCTGGTCGGCGGACTCACCGGGAGTCAATGCGGTGGTGAGAGTGCGTTCGATCTCCTGAGGCGGTCGCCCGATCTCGGCGCAGTGTCGCCCGAGCGCGTCGAGCTGGCGGCGAATAACGCTGTCCCCATTCGGGATATCGAACAGGTTGCAGGCATCTGCGTGTTCGGCGACCATACGCAAGGTACGACGTTCGCCGGTGCCGCCGATCAGCACCGGCGGCCGCGTGATCGGCCGTGGCCGGCCGATGGGACGTTCAGCGCGGTAATAGCGACCCTCGTAAGGAGATTCGTCGCCGTCCCACATTCGGCGGGCCAGTTGGAGCAATTCGCCCATGCGGTCGAACCGTTCACCAGTCGTCGGCAGGAACAGGCCGAGCGCCCGCGCCTCGTCGGCGTTGTAGCCGGCGCCGAGTCCCAACCATGCTCGCCCGCCGGACAATACATCCAAAGTGGTGACGGCTTTGATCAACACCGCGGGGTCGCGGAAAGTCGTTGCGGTGACCAAGGTCCCCAGCCGCAACTCCGTGGTCTTGGCGGCCAGGAACCCGAGCGTGGTGTAGGCCTCCAGCATCGGCTCGTCCAGCCGGCTGGCCGGGTCGGCCTGCAGCAGATGATCCGCCACCCAGAGCGTGTCGACGTCTGTGCCATCGAGGAATTCGGCCACCGCGGCGAGATTTGCGCGGATCGCGGGCGGCCCCTCCGGCCACGAGAAGTTGGTGACGCTGACGCTGAGCCTCATGCGCTTCCTCCCGGGACGACCTGCTCTTGCCGGTTGCGGGCGGCACGGCGCTTCGGTAGCAGGACACCGACGGCGACAAGCCAGATCAGAGCCGAGAACCTGGCGATCGGCAGGAGCGGCGCGGCCGGCGGCCAGATGAGAACCAGCGTCGTCAGCTCGGCCACCGCGGCGATGCCGAGGCCGATCCACGCCAGGGTCCGCGGCACCAAGCGCAGGATCAGCGCCGGGACCGACAGGCCCGCCGTCAGGAGGCCGAGCATCACGACGTGTGCCACGCCGCCGGTGAGGAACACCAGGTAGTAGAGCGCGTTGATCAGTGGACCGTCGGTGCTGATCTCCGGCCGCGACAGTGTCCACAGCAGCAAGCTCGACAGACCGAGTCCCCCGGCGGCCAGGACACCGCCGGCCAGGGCGATGGTCGCGCCCGGCGCGGTGACGCCGAGCTGCCGCAGCCGCGCGCTGGCCGTGGCAGCGTAAATCAGGAGCGGCACCGACGACCCGAAGACGAAGACCGCACTCACCTGCGCGGACGATGTATGGGCGCGGAAGTAGTCCAGCACCGCCGCTGAATTCCCGTACGGCAGCGGCGGCATGCCGCCCAGCACGACACCCAGGATGACGCCACAGAGCAGCAGGCCGAGCGAAATCGTGCCGAGAAGCCACAGCGGCGGCCCGCCTTGCTGTGGCGCCCGGCTCGTGGCGGTCGGTCGATCGCGGGTGTAATCGTTCATGACATGAACGATATTCTTGGTGAACTGGATGCGTCAACCTCATTCACGAAATGAACGGTTTCGTCCATGTATTGTTCGTCCATGTCATCAGCTTCCAGCGCCCAGCAGCGGGGCGGTGTTTCGTTCCTGCTCGCCCAGCTCGGCCACCACGCCGCTCAGTTGTTCGCCGAACGCCTTGTGGCCGTGAAGCTGACACCCCCACACGCCGGCATCTTGCGGATGATCGCCAGCGAGCCAGGCCTCAGTCAGCAGGAGCTGAGTGGGCGGCTGGGCCTGTTGCCCAGCAGAGTGGTCGCGTACCTCGACGAGCTCGAGTCACGGGGTGAGGTCGAGCGCCGGCGCAACCCGACCGACCGGCGCCTGTATGCGTTGTACCTGACCAAATCGGGCGAGAAGTTGATGCAGACGCTTTCGGAGATCGCGCGCGAGCACGAACAAGAGCTGACTGCCGGCTTGACCAGCCAACAACGCAAGACGCTGAACGAATTGCTCGCCACGCTCGCCGATCAGCAGGGCCTGACCCCGGCGGTACACCCGGGCTTTCGGCAAATCGGCCGGCGGCGGGATGAGAAATCAACCAAGCGCTGAGCAACTCACAACGCGGCGTACGTCGCTTCGATGAGATCGACCGCCCGACGATCGCCGGCGAGAGCGTCACGACGCAGGTTCGGCACGAATGCGAACGCCAGTCGATTGTCGATGTCACCGAACGCGAACGCACCACCGGCGCCAGGATGCCCGAAGGCTCCAGGTCCGACGTTGTCGGGAAAAGCGAACAGCTGAGACGGTCGCATGTATCCCAGGCCGTAGCTGGAATCGAGAACCATGACGGCATCAGAACCGCTGTGCCGCGGGCGGACTGCGTCGTTCAGATTTTCCGGATGCAACAGCTTGCCGGCAGTCAGGCGCGCGTAGAAGTCGGCCAGTGCGCGCGCAGTGGTTATCAGTCCGCTCGCCGGCCAGCCGGCTGACAGCACGTCGGGATGGTTGTAGCGCGCGGGTGGATTGGCGGTGGCACGGGTGAACAAGGACTGTGGATCGCGATACGCCTCGGCGAGCCGTGCGACCGTGGTGGCGGGGATCGTGGCGGTGTCCGTTGCCCATTGCTGTTCGCTCGCGTCGGGAAAACCGGTCCGGGCGATGGCGTCGAGTGCGGCTCTGTCGGCCCCGATCATGAGGTCTGCACTGACGTTCGATCGAACGAATTCCCCCACCGTCGTTTTGGCGTGCCGACGCACGATCTCGCCGGCCAGCCACCCGAATGTGAATGCGTGATAGCCGTGTCTCGATCCCGGTTCCCACACCGGATGCTGAGCGGCGAGCAGATCGGCCATCAGTTCGGGATCGGCAGCCTGTTCGATCGAAACAGGCCGCTCCACAGCGGGTAGCCCGGCAGCGTGCGACAGCAGCTGCTCACCCGTGGTTTCGCTCTTGCCCGCCGCGCCGTACTCAGGCCACCAACTCACCACTGGCGCTGTCAGGTCGACGCGGTGGCGCTCCGCCACCATGAGCGCGGCTGTGGCGGTTACTGCTTTGGTGCACGAGAAGGTGACGCAAGCCGTGTCCCGCTGCCACGATCGGCCGGTGCGCGGGTCGGCGACCCCACCCCACAGATCGACGACGGGTCGGCCGTCGATCACGACCGAGACGCCCGCGCCCCAGTTCTGCCCGTCGGCGAAGCTCGCTTCGAAGATATCGCGCACCGCGGCGAATGCCGGATCGACGTTCCCCTCCGTCAGACCTGCCATGGCAACCATTAGAGCATGTATGGGCATGACAATGTGGCCGGATGATGTAACGCAGGGTCGGCCTGAACTTGCCGCACCCAGCTGGTGCAGCTACCGCTCGAATACGCGGAAATCCATGCTGAGCAATCGCTTTCCGAAGCAGGCTTGAGTGGCGGTCAAGTTGTGGCCACCCGACTACTCGCCGAGTCGGGGATTCGGTTCACCCATCCGACATGACCAGCTCCCAATCGTCGGGCAGCCCGGTGACCTTCGCGGTGTCCCCGTCAGCTTCGATACACACTGTCGCGTCGCCGAGTCGCAGATCGCCCAACACTGTGCGACCCCACAGCTGAGGCAGACGCGGCGCCACCACGAGCCGGCGATGCGGCACATCGGGTTCCAGTCCGAGGAACGCCCGTACCAGCAGTAGCGGCGCCGCGCTCGCCCAGGCCTGCGGCGAACACGACGTCGGGTACGGGACCGGTGCACCGAATTCGGAACGCCCGAAGCCGCAATACAATTCGGGAAGCCGCCCGCCGAACGCCTCGGCCGCGTCGAGCAGGCCGGCGGCCAGCCGCTCGGCCAGCGCCACGGCGCCGGGCACGTGCCGATATCGCATCAGCCCGGCGACGGCGATCGCCGTATCGTGCGGCCACACCGACCCGTTGTGGTAGCTCATGGGGTTGTACGCGCCCATGGATGCGGCCAGGGTACGTAGCCCGAATCCGGAATCCATATCGTCGGCCGACAACCGTTCCACGAGCGTCTCGACATGATCATCGTCGGCGATACCCGTCCACAGGCAGTGCCCGATATTGCTCGTGAGCGCGTCCACCGGGTTCTTTCCGGCGTCCAAAGCGATGGCATACCAACCTTTTTCCGGCAGCCAGAACGCCTCGTGGAATCGTGCGCGCAGCGTCGCCGCGCGGTCACGCAACCGGGCCGCCGTCGTCGGTGCACCGAACGCGTCCGCCAGTTCGGCCCTGGCCAGCAGAGCCGCGTAGTGGTAGCCCTGTACCTCACTCAGCGCTATCGGCGCTTCGGCGGTGTGCCCCGCCGCGTCGTTGATGCCGTCGAAGCTGTCCTTCCAGCCCTGGTTGACCAGTCCCCTGTCGGTGGCCCGGCGGTACTCGATGAACCCGTCGCCGTCGCGGTCCCCGTACCGGGTGGCCCATGCCAGCGCTGCGTCCGCTGCGCCGAGCAGCGACCGGACGACGTCTTCGTCGGCACCCCACCGCCAGCTCTCGGCCAGCAGCATCACGAACAACGGCGTGGCGTCGACGGCACCGTAGTAGACGGTCCCACCCAAGACGTCGGTACTGGCCGGCCCCCTTCGGATTTCGTGCAGGATGCGGCCGGGCTGTTCCTCGGTGATGGGGTCGACACGGCGGCCTTGTGCGTCGGCGAGCTGCCGCAGCGTGCCGAGGGACAGCCCGCAGTCCAGTGGCAGCGCCATCCAGGCGGTCAGCAGGCTGTCTCGACCGAACAGCGTCATGTACCACGGTGCCCCGGCGGCGACGAACGGCTCACCCTCGCCGCTTTCATCGTGGATCAACAGCGCGCCGAGATCACTCTCGGTGCGGCGCAACACCTCTGCCAGGCCCGCATGGTCCGACTCGACCGTCGTGGTGCTCTCCCGCCACGCTTCGATCTTCTGTGCCGGCGTACCCGACTGGACCGCATCGCCGCTGCGCGCCCGGCCGTTGATGCGACCGGCACCCCACGTGGGCTGGACACCGATCTCGACCTGCCAGCTCTGATGCGCGGGCACCACCACCCGCCAACGGAATGCCCCCGGCAGGACCGCGGGTCCGCCGGCTGCGGTCACGGTCAGGCCCCGGACCGGGTCGGTACGGTCCTGCAGCACCAGCTCGCCGTTCACCACGGACTGGTTCGCTCCGCCATGAGCGGCGCGTCCCTCCTTGACCGTGAACAGATCGGCGAAGTCGGCGTCGACGTGCAGTTCCAACGTCACCACCGTGCTTTCGCCGGCCAGATTCCGGAGGGAGATGGACTCCCGCATCCCGTCGGCGATGGTGCGCTCCCGCACCACCAGCAGCGTGCTGTCCGCCAAGCCGGGCAGCGGCGCCCTCCGCATGATGAACTGTGCCGCAAAGGCTTCCGGCGTCTGCACCGACAACGGCTCAGCCGGCCGGCCGTCGACACGCAGCTCCCATCGAGACAGCACGCGCGCATCGCGGAAGAACAGACCCTGGGCACCGCCCGGCAACACGTCGCCGTGACGGTCCGACACACAGAAGGTGCCGCCCTCCACCAGAGTCACCGTGTCCCCACCGAAGCCGATGCTGGTGGGCTCGCCGGCGTTCAGCGCGGTCGGTGCACTCATGCGCTCGCCCGTTCCGAGGCGCCGGGTTCCACGATGCGCCGCAACGTGATCGGGCTCGGTGCGGAGTCCGCATCCGCCAGCACGGCTCGATAGATGCGCTCGTACCCCGCGCCGAACTGACCTGTCGCGAAATGGGCCGCCACATGGCGTCGGCAGGCCGCGGGATCCAGGGTGTGCGTCTTGGCGATCGCGTCGGGCAACTCGTCGGGGTGCTCACACACGAATCCGGTCACGCAGTCGGTCACGACCTCAGGCACCGCGCCGCCACGCAGCGCCACCACGGGAGTGCCGCAGGCCATCGCCTCGATCATCACCATGCCGAACGGTTCTTCCCATTGGATGGGGAACAGCAGACAGCGTGCGCCCGCCAGTAGTTTGCGCTTCGCGGCGGCGTCCGCCTGGCCGAACACATGATCGTTCTCGGTCAGCAGTGGACGCACCTGTTCGTCGAAGTAGGCGCGCTCCTCGGGCTCATTGCACTTGCCCGCCAACACCAGGGGCACGCCCGCCGCGTGGGCCGCCTCGAGTGCCAGATGCGCGCCCTTGTACGGCGCGTACCGTCCCAGGAACAGCGCGTAGTCTTCCTTGTCGGCCCGGAACGGCCAGTCGCCGATGCGCAGCGAGTTGTGCACGCGGCCAATCCAATTCAGGTCCGGAGCGAGCTGGCGCTGGCGGTCGCTGATGGCGATCAGACCGATGTCGTCGCCAAGCTCACGGTAGTACGGATACAGGTCGTCATCGATCGGTCCGTGCATGGTGACCACGGTCGGTATACCCAGCGACCGGTAGACCGGAGCGTTGAGCGGGCCCGCGAACGTGTGGTCGTGGATGATGTCCACCCCGTCGGTCGCGGCGATTTTCTCGATGGCTCGGCGCACCCGGACCGCGTGCATGATCTCGGGGTAGGGCTGGCCGAGGCGGTCCGGAAGCGTCCGCTGCCAGAGGGGGACGAAGCGCGCGGCGTTGGTCCCGCGCTGTCCCGCGCCGAGGAGCGTCACATGGTGTCCTCGGGCGGTCAAGGCGTCGGCCAGGTCAGCAACGACGGCCTCGGTCCCGCCGTATCCTTTGGGCGGAACATCGAAATATGGGGGTGCGACGAGCACGATACGCATCGGCTCGCTGGCCTCGGGGATGGCGAAGTCAGTGCTGCTCACTAGGTTCCCTCCTCACGATCGACTAAGCAGCGTTAGCACTCTCGTCCGACGAGTGCCAATTATGGCGTGTCCGTCGCCGCTTCGCCATCCCTGTACCGGCCCGTGTGCGAAGGTTTAGAGCGCACGCGTGCGGTCACTCACAGCACGACGGCGATTCAGTGGAGGCATGACATGCCCGGTGTCCGCTTCGGTAGCGCGGCGGGACGCTGGATCCTCGCCGCCACCGTGCTGGGGTCTGGGATGGCGCAACTCGACGCAACGGTCGTCAACGTCGCGCTGCCGGCGATCGGTCACGACCTGAACACCGAGGTCGGTGGACTGCAACTCGTGGTCAGCGCCTACTCGGTGACACTCGCCGCGTTGATCCTGCTATCGGGCAGCCTTGGTGACCGTCTGGGCCGCAAGCGGGTGTTCGTCGTCGGCGTGGCGTGGTTCGCGGTGGCGTCAGCGCTCTGTGCGGTGGCACCCAACGCCGAGATGCTCATCGCCGCAAGGGCTTTGCAGGGCATCGGCGGCGCGCTGTTGACGCCGGGCAGCCTCGCCATCATCCAGTCGGTGTTCATCCCGACCGACCGGGCAAAGGCGATCGGCGCGTGGTCGGCTCTGGGTGGCGTCGCCGCGGCGATCGGCCCGCTGCTCGGCGGCTATCTCGTACAAGCGATCGACTGGCGGGCGATTTTTCTCATCAATGTGCCCCTGGGATGCCTGGTCGCGTGGCTCGCGGTACGCCACGTGCCCGAGAGCCGCGACCCGTCGACGGCCGGCCACCTGGACTACGCCGGCGCCACGACAGCGACTGCGGGGCTGGCTGGTGTGACCTACGCCGTCGTGGAAGGACCCAACCGTGGCTGGGATTCTCTCGTCGTTCTCGCGGCCGGGGTGCTCGGAGTCATCGCCCTGGTGGCATTCGTCGCGATCGAACGACGTTCCGCGAATCCCATGCTGCCGCTGGGCATCTTCTCGTCTCGACAGTTCACGAGTGCCAACGCCGTGACCTTCGTGGTGTACACCGCGCTCGGGGGTGTCTTCTTCCTGCTGGTGGTCGTTCTGCAGACCGCACTCGGATACTCCCCCGTCGCCGCCGGCGCTGCCTCGCTCCCGGTCACGGCGATCATGCTGGCGCTCTCGTCGGCGTCCGGCGCACTCGCCCAGCGCATCGGTCCACGTCTGCCATTGACCATCGGCCCGCTCGTGATCGCGGCCGGCATGGTGCTGATGACGCGGATCGGCCCGGGTGCTTCGTACACCACCGTCGTGCTCCCCGCCGTCGTCGTCTTCGGGTTGGGGCTCGCCGCGACGGTCGCACCCGTCACCGCCGCCGCCCTGGCCGCAGCGGACGAGCGCCACGCCGGCGTGGCCTCCGGAGTCAACAACGCGGTGGCACGCACCGCGGGGCTACTGGCCGTCGCCCTGCTACCCCCGTTGTCGGGACTGACGGGCGACGCTTTCGGATCGCCCGCCGCGATGACCGCCGGTTTCCACACCACGATGCTGATCTCAGCGGGCCTTGCGGCCCTCGGCGGAGTGCTCGCGTTCGCGACGATCTCCAACGACCTGCTTGCCGAGGAACCGGACGAGGAGCCGCCGAGTCACCACTATCACTGTGCGCTCGCCGAGGTTCCCGCCGGTGAACGCGTCTGACGCGACTGAACACGGCGGCGAATTCATCGAGTAATCCCGCCTTTGGGAGAAGAATGTCTACATGGCGAACCAGAGCGCCCTGACCGACCAGGAGAAGCAGGCCCGGCTCGACGTCAACCAGCTCAAGCAGTTGGTGGGCCTGGTGGAGTACGACCCGAGCAATGATCCATTCCCCGTAACCGGCTGGGATGCCATCGTTTTCGTCGTCGGCAATGCCACAGAGGCAGCGAGCTACTTCCAATCGACGTGGGGCATGGAACTGGTCGCCTACTCGGGGCCCGAGAACGGCAATCGCGACCACAAGGCGTTCGTCCTGCGTTCGGGGTCGGTGCGGTTCGTGCTGAAGGGTGCGGTGAGCCCCGACAGCCCTCTGATCGCGCACCACGCCACGCACGGCGACGGCGTCGTCGACATCTCGTTGGAGGTGCCCGACGTCGACAAGTGCATTGCCCAGGCCAAGGCAGCCGGTGCGACGATCCTCGAAGAACCGCACAACGTCTCCGATGACCACGGCACCGTACGCCTCGCCGCTATCGCGACCTACGGGCAGACCCGGCACACCCTGGTGCAACGCGAAACCGACGGAGCCCGCTACAGCGGTCCCTACCTGCCTGGCTATCAGCCGGCAACGAGCGGTCAGATCAGACGGGACGGCGCGCCGCCGCGCTTGTTCCAGGCCCTGGACCACGTCGTCGGCAACGTCGAGCTCGGCAAGATGGACGAGTGGGTCGGCTTCTACAACCGGGTCATGGGCTTCGTGAACCTCGCCGAGTTCATCGGCGACGACATCGCCACCGACTACTCGGCACTGATGTCGAAGGTGGTCGCCAACGGCAACCACCGGGTGAAGTTCCCGCTCAACGAACCGGCGGTGGCGAAGCGCAAGTCGCAGATCGACGAGTACCTCGAGTTCTATCGCGGGCCGGGCGTCCAGCACCTCGCGCTGGCCACCAACGACATCCTCGCCAGCGTCGACGAGCTCCGTCGGCAGGGTGTGCAGTTCCTCGACACCCCGGACGCGTACTACGAGGACCCGGAACTGCGTGCCCGCATCGGCGAGGTGCGCGTACCGGTCGAGGAACTGCAGCGGCGCGGCATCCTGGTCGACCGTGACGAGGACGGATACCTGCTGCAGATCTTCACCAAGCCGTTGGGAGACCGGCCGACGGTGTTCTTCGAACTCATCGAACGCCACGGCTCACTCGGTTTCGGCAAGGGCAACTTCAAGGCGCTCTTCGAGTCCATCGAGCGTGAGCAGGCGAAGCGCGGGAACCTGTGATGGCCGGGTACCAAAGCGGTTTCGGCAACAGCTTCGAAAGCGAAGCACTGCCCGGCGCATTGCCCGTCGGCCGCAACTCTCCGCAGCGGTGCGCCTACGGCCTCTATGCCGAGCAGCTCAGCGGGTCGCCGTTCACCGCACCCCGCGCCGCCAACAAGCGGTCCTGGCTGTACCGGATTCGGCCGAGCGTGGCCCATTGGGGCGATTTCACCGCCGTCCCCAGCGAGCACTGGCGGTCCGCACCCGACGATGCTCCTGCCATCCCCATTGCCCAAATGCGCTGGAACCCCTTACCGATGCCGGATCCGGCGGTCGAGGACACGACGTTCGTCACCGGCGTCCGTACCATCACCACCGGCGGGGACGTCAACGCCCGCACCGGATTCGCCAACAGCATCTACACCATCACGTCATCGATGGTGGACACCTACTTCTACAACGGCGACGCCGAAATGCTGTTCGTGCTCGAGCACGGCAATGTTCGGTTCTGTACCGAGTTCGGGATCATCGACGCCGAGCCCTGTGAGATCGTCGTCGTCCCGCGGGGTGTGAAGATGCGCGTCGAGGTGCCCGACGGTCCGGCCCGCGGCTATCTGTGCGAAAACTACGGCGGCCCTTTCACTCTTCCCGAGCGCGGCCCGATCGGCGCCAACTGCCTGGCCAACTCGCGCGACTTCCTGACACCGGTCGCGGCCTATGAGGATCGCGACGTCCCGTCCACGATGTATGTGAAATGGGGCGGCACGCTGTGGCGAGCGGATATCGCCCAGTCACCACTGGATGTCGTTGCCTGGCATGGCAATTACGCACCGTACAAGTACGACATGCGCCGATTCTCCCCCGTCGGGCCGGTTCTGTTCGATCATGCCGACCCGTCGATCTTCACAGTGCTCAGTTCACCGAGCGAGACGCCCGGAACCGCCAACGTGGACTTCGTCTGCTTCCCCGAGCGGTGGATGGTCGCCGAAGACACTTTCCGGCCGCCGTGGTACCACGTGAACGTCATGAGTGAGTTCATGGGACTCGTGCGCGGCGTGTACGACGCCAAGCCGAACGGCTTCGTGCCCGGCGGCGTCAGCCTGCACAACGGCATGACCCCACATGGCCCGGACGCCAACGCATTCCACGCCGCCAGCACCGAAGAACTGAAACCGGTCAAGCAGGAGCACACACTGGCCTTCATGTTCGAGACGCGGTTCCCGCAGCAGGTGACGGCGTACGCCGCGAATTCACCGCAGCGGCAACAGGATTACGCGGACTGCTGGAGAGGGCTGGTCAAGCGCTTCCAGCCGGACAAGCCGTGACAGCACTCGACTTCACCCACGACCCGGGCCGGCGGAGTTGGGTCGCCTCCGCGGGCCCTGATAGTGACTTTCCGCTGCAGAATCTGCCGTTCGGCGTGGTCGCCGGTGTAAACGGCGAACCGGGCGGTGTTGTCCGGATCGGCGACATGGTCCTGCACCTGAGGGGGCTCGCCGAGTCCGGCCTGCTCACCGGCGAGGCGCAGACGGCCGCAGAGTCCGCGGCAGACGGAACGTTGAACGCCTTGTTCGCCTTGGGATCTGGTCCCCGCGTAGCACTTCGTAGGGCGCTGCACGCACTGCTCGCCGAAGGCGCGCCGCAACAACAGACCGTGGCGGCGTTGCTCACCCCACTGCGTGACGTCGATGTCCTGCTGCCCGCCCGCATCGGCGACTACACCGATTTCTACGTCGGCATCCACCACGCCCGCAACGTCGGAGCGCTGTTCCGGCCCGACAATCCCCTTCTCCCCAACTACAAATGGGTGCCCATCGGCTATCACGGGCGTGCCTCGAGCGTGCAGGTCAGCGGCACTCCCGTGACGCGACCGCACGGGCAATTGAAGGGTCCGGACGCACCAGCGCCTGTGCTGGCACCCACCCGGCGCCTGGATTTCGAGCTGGAACTCGGCGCGTGGATCGGCCCGGGAAACCGCCTCGGCGAACCGGTGCGTCTCGATGACGCCGAATCCCACATCGCCGGCTACTGCCTGCTCAACGACTGGTCGGCGCGGGACGTGCAGGCCTGGGAATACCAGCCACTCGGCCCGTTCCTGGCGAAGAGCTTCGGCACCACGGTCTCGCCCTGGGTAATGACTCCAGAAGCATTGGCGCCGTTCCGGATTCCGTTCGATCGTCCCGAGGGTGATCCCGCTCCCCTGCCCTACCTCGACAGCTCACGGCACCGTGCGAGCGGTGGGCTCGATATCGAGCTGCAGGTCCGTATCAGCACGGCCCGGATGCGCGACGACGGCGAGCCGCCGCACCCGATCGCACGCTCATCCAGCCGCCACATGTACTGGACCTTCGCGCAAATGGTCACTCACCACACGAGCAACGGATGCAACCTGCAGCCCGGCGACCTGCTCGGCAGCGGCACCCTGTCCGGTCCTGACACCGGCTCCGAAGGCAGCCTGCTGGAGCTCAGTCATGGCGGCACGGGCTCGATCACGCTGCCCAACGGGGAAACGCGCACGTTCCTCGAAGACGGCGACGAAATCACCCTCAAGGCAACGGCACATCGTCCCGGGGCGGCCATCATCGGGTTCGGCGAATGCGTCGCGGTCGTCCAACCAGCGATCACCTACCCGTGACCTGAGCGGCGTCGTGCACCAGGCGCTCCACCATGGCGTCGTCGACCTCGGCGAAGAACCCGCCGACAACATCCTCGATCTCGCCGAATCCCCTGGCGCAGAAGAGAATCGGTTGGTAGTGCGTGATGTCGTAGGTCTGCACCCCCATCCGGGCGATGTTCAATGGCCGCAGATCAGCCACATCGATCTGCTGGATCTCCCCGTACGACGACAGCAGGCCGGCACCGTAGGTACGTACCTCGCCATGTTGACGGACCACACCGAACTCCAGCGAGAACCAGAAGACCTTCGAGACGAATTCAAGGGCCTCAGTCGTTTTCACCCGCTGCGCCGCCTGCCCGGCCAGCCGGTACAGCGCCGCGAACCGCTCGTGCGCCAGGCAATTGCCGTGGCCGACCACCTCGTGGATCAGGTCCGGCTCGGGAGTGTAGAGCGGCACGGAGTGATGCCGGATGTACTGGGTGGAGTGGAAGATGCCGTCGGCGAGCAGTCCGTAGAACTCGCGCAGCGGCACCAGACCGGCCGCCGGCACGTACTGGAAGCCGGTCAGCGGCCCGAGCTTCTCGTTGACCTCGACCAGTTGCGGAATCCGATCCTCGGGAAGCCCCAACCGTTCCCTGCCCTGCAGGTACTCGGTGCAGGCCCGGCGCTGGTGTAGCCGGTGCAGCTCGGCGCACGCGATGCGCCAGACCTCCTGCTCGTCGTCGGTGTAGGTCGCGACGGGTGGCGGCGTTCCGGGCTGCCAATCCATGGCGAGCGCGGCAATAGCGTTGCGGCGGGCGCGGTACTCCGGGTCGACTGCGCCTGGATGATCCGCAGCCAGATGGACGGTGACGTCATCTCCCGACCGCGTCACCGGCGCATACAACTGCGCTTCCTCGAACATCGCTGCCTCCCGGAGGTCCGGGCGTCGCACAGCGCGGCGTCTAACACCCAGGATATGCGCGCTGATCACGCACGACTGGCAAGCACCTGTTCGCGCAGGATGTCGGCGTGCCCGCAGTGGTGCGCCAGCTCCCGCAGCACCTGCAACATGACCCAACGCAGGGTTCGCGGCCCGGACCGGTGCCCCGTCACGACGGTGTCCAACGGTAGATCGGCGACCGCCGCCCGCGCTGTCGCACAGACATCACGGTGCGCCGCAAGAACCGACGCAATGGTGTCGTCGTCATCCAGCTGGAAGGACTCGTCGACGCTCTGCACCAGGCCGAGAGCCTGACGGGATGTGCCGCCGACGCATTCCTCGAACCACACGCGCTGCATCCAGGTGACGTGCTTGAGCAACCCGAGAAGCGTTGTCGCTGACGGGACGAGGCGCCGGCGGGACTCCTCCTCGGTGAGGCCGTCGAGAGTCAGTTCGACGGCACGGCGGTAGTCCTCCACGAAGGCGTCGAGCTGGGCCCGTTCGTCGTCCATCAGTACATCGAACGAGCCCATCGCTGTCCTCTCGTCACACCGTGGCGGCCGGCTGCTTCCTGGTGACCTTCACCATCATCTTGGAGTAGCCCTTCACGAAGTTGGACTGGGTGTACTCGGGCTCCCCCACAACCTCGATGTCCTCGAATCGGGCCAGCAGCTCCTCCCACAGGATCTTCAGCTGCAGTTCGGCGAGGCGGCTGCCCATGCAGCGGTGGATGCCGATGCCGAATGCCAGGTGATGGCGGGCGTTGTGGCGGCCGATGATGAAGTCGTCCGGATTCTCGAACTTGCGCTCGTCGCGGTTGGCCGAGGCGTACCACATGACGAGCTTGTCGCCCTTGCGGATGAACTGTCCGTTCAGGATGGTGTCCTGTTTGGCGACGCGGCGCATGTAGGCCAGCGGGGTCTGCCACCGGATGATCTCGTGGACCGCTTTGGTGATGAGGCCCGGATCGGCCTTCAGCCGGGCGAACTCGTCGGGGTTCTGGTTCAGGGCGAGCACGCCACCGGTCATCGAATTGCGGGTGGTGTCGTTGCCGCCCACGATCAACAGAATCAGGTTGCCGAGGAACTCCATCGGCCGGTCGATCAGGTCCTTCGTGTCCTCGGACGACTGCATGAGCGTGATGAGGTCGAAGCCGGGCTTCTCTCCCGCCGCCAACCGAGCCTTCTTGTCGTACCAGAGGGCGCTGAACGCGCGTGCCATATCGGCTGCGGCGCTGAACATCTCATCCATGTCGGCCTCGCCGCCGGTGGCCGAGGCGCTGCCGGCCACGGTGTCGGTCCAGTAGACCAACTTGCGGCGCTCGTCGTAGGGAAAGTCGAGCAGGGTTGCCAGCATGCGTGAGGTCAGTTCGATCGAGACCGTGTCGACCCAGTCGAACGGCTCGTCCACGGGCAGACCGTCGAGGACCTCCTGCACCCGGGTCCGGATCAGTGCTTCCATCTCCTGGAGGTTCTGGGGCGCCACCACGCCCTGCACCGCGCCCCGCTGCTCGTCGTGCCGCGGCGGGTCCATGGCGATGAACATCTCGACGTCCAGGCCTTCCGGCGGGTCACCGATGATGATCTGCGGCTCGGCGGAGAAGCGTTCGTTGTCCTTGTCGACGGTGACGATGTCGTCGTAGCGGGTGATGGACCAGAACGGCCCGAACGGGCTGTTCGGCTGGTAGTGCACCGGCGCCTCGTCGCGGAGCCGCTTGAAGTAGGACTGCCAGCGGCCCTGGCGGAACATGAACGGGTTGCTGACGTCGATGTCTGCCAGCTCGACTTCCTCGACGGGGGGAATCGGGGCCTCGACGAAGACCGGCGACTTGTCGCCGACCACCGATTTCTTCGTCTTCTGGTAGAGGTGCATGCCCTTGATCTGCAAAGGCATCGGGATGGTCGACTGAGCGCGGCTGCGCACTGGGTCGAGGATCGCTTCCTGCGCCTTGGTGATTGCCTGATCGAGAATGTTCACGAGTTTCTCCGTCCTGTCAGATCTGGAATTCGGGCTGTGGATCGGCGTCTGACCAGTTCTCATTCACGGGGCCTCCTCCGCACATCCCTCTTCGTTGGTAATGACGCTACGAACCAAGATGAGCAGTTGGGAGACCCTAAGCGGCGGAATACTTACTCGAAGTGGCAACGCTGAGAGCAGATCGCCGGGGTCGACGATCTGTGGTCACCGACCTACGTATCCGCCCACCCGGTGCAACCGCGACTGCCACTATCAATTCGGCGAAGCAAATCGATCTTGGCGACGCGACTTACTAGATTCGGCAATGTGGTTGATTGGGACATCCCCCGCACGCCGACGAGCGTCGGCGTGCTGCTCGGGCTGGCCGGCGAACGCGGCGTCAGCCCGGAAACCTGCCTCACCGGCTCTCGACTGACTGTCCAAGGTCTGCAGCGCCCGGGCGCCGAGGTCACCGCCCGCCAGGAACTGACTGTCGTCACGAATCTGCTTGAGGCGCTGGACTATCCCGATGACCTCGGCGTCGAGGTCGGGCTGCGCTATCGGCTTGCCACCTACGGCATCTTCGGGTTCGCCTTGATCAGCAGCCCGACCTTACGCAGTGCGATCGACGTCGGCGTGCGCTATCTCGACCTCACGTTCGCCTCGTCGACGCTCGGTACCCGGGTGGTCGGCGACGAGTTCCACTTCGTCCTGGAGGCGCCGGGCACGCCCGACCGCGTCCGCCGATTCGAAATCGACCGGTTGGCCACGGCGGTCGCAGTGATCAAACGGGAACTGTCGGCAGACTTGCCGCCCTTGGGCGTCCGGTTCACCCACCGCCGGCCTGCCAATCTCGAGCGGTACATCGCCGCATTCGACGCCGAGCCGGAGTTCGATGCACCCGAGAACCTGCTGATTCTGCCCATCGACGTGCTCGACCTCCCACTGCCGCAGGCCAACGCCTACAACTCCGCCGCCACCCAGGAGCAGTGCCGCAATCTCCTCGAAGAGCGGCGCAGCCGGACCGGACTCTCGGGCCAGGTTCGCGACCTGCTACTGGCGTCCCCGGCGCAGCCACCGAATGCGCACGAGATCGCCCAAGCGCTGCTGATGAGCCCGCGGACGTTACGCCACCGGCTCGGCGCCGAGGGCACGTCGTACCGCGAACTCCTCGACGAGATCCGCCAGCGCCTTTCAGAAGAGATGCTGATCGGGGGTCGCTTGACCGTGGCCGAGACGGCGAGTCGACTCGGTTATGTTGAGCTGTCGAGCTTTTCGCAGGCGTTCCGCCGGTGGCACGGGATGAGTCCGCGGGCCTTCCGGGCGTCCCGCACGTGAGAGCGAAAGGGCGCGGCGCCGGCCATTGTCCGCGGTTACGCGGCGCAGTCCCACCAGTCGAGCAGTCGTGTCCCGTAGAGCGTGAGCCACTTTGACGGCTCCCCGGCCGGCACATCGACCTCGAACCACACGCGGCCCGGCTGCCGGCCGGTCTGCAACCAGGTGCCGTCCGGCTGCCGGGCCGCCCGAACGATGTCGACCGCGTCGCTCAACCGGGGATCCGGTGCGCTGCCATCCTGCAGTGCGGCGCGGCGGAAGTACTCACCCGCATTGAGAGCGCTGTAGGACCACCGCATCGGATAGCTGAAGTCGTTGATCCATTGCCCCACTGGCTGGTTCGTGGTGAGCCGATTGAGCAACCGGCGTTCGAGCAGGTACTCCTCCCCGCGCCGGCGTGCCGCGTGGATCTCG
The DNA here is from genome assembly GCF_045311035.1 of Mycobacterium sp. SMC-13. NCBI lineage: Bacteria > Bacillati > Actinomycetota > Actinomycetes > Mycobacteriales > Mycobacteriaceae > Mycobacterium > Mycobacterium sp. SMC-13. The sequence goes on along the minus strand of NZ_JBJIAI010000009.1, from coordinate 234,605 downwards.
GTGCTGCCCGAAGTGGCGGCCTCGAAAGCCAGCAGCCCCTTGAGCGAGTTCAGAGTGGAATGGAACGACGATCTCCGCGATCCTTCGACCCAGTCACAGTTCCACCCGCCGTCGGGCAACTGATGCTCGAGAAACCAGTCGGCGAGGCCGTCGACGTCCGCGCCCAGCCACACGCCGTTGGCCAGGGTCCAGGCGTTGATGCAGCAGTCCACCTCACCGGACCAGTACGGCAGGTCGTCGTACTCCCAGCGGCAGTGCGCGTCGAGCAGCTCGGCGGTGCGGCGTTCCCGCAACACCGATGCATCAAGTCCCCACTCCCGCAGCGCATTCAGCGTCCAGGTCGTGGCCGTCCATGGCTGGCCTTCCTCGGGCCGCTCTGGGTCGTCGAAGTCGTAGTCCGCCGGGAAGAACGCGCCGCCGGCCCACTGGCCGTCGGGATCCTGCAGTGCGAGCAGGCGTGCACCGAAGCCCTGGGTCGCGATGCGCGACCGGGTTCCCTCCCACACCGCGGCCGGCGCATCGAGAAGATCGCACTCGACCTGCCAGCGCAGCGCCGGGTCCGAGTCCAGCAGCCAGTCCGTAAGGGCCACGCTCGTCATCAGACCGCCATCACGCTAGGAGCAGTAGACCTGGCCGTTGAGTACGCAATTCGACGGTGGCGTGTAGGTGCCACTCAGAATGCCGCGGATGCCTCCGTTGGCCGTACCACCGGGCGGAATCACGCGGTTCCAGCTGGCGGGGGTGATCACGTAGTGCGTGCCGTACTGGGCGAAGGTGCTGCTCCACACGTGCGAGATCGACTGCCCGACCGGCATGTCGAACTCGATCTTCCAATCCGCCATCGGCACGGTGCTGTAGTTGGTGACCACAAAGCGCGCGATGAACCCGTCCTGCCAGGTGTGTTGCACCACGAGCCGCGCCCCGGCCGCGGCCGCATGAGCGACCGGAGTGCCGACGAGTCCGATGAAGGCGACCGTCAATGCGGACACGACGACGTGAAGCGCTGCGCGGCAGCGCTTCACACGAGAGTCCGGTCCAGTCATCGCAGCCCAGACTAAGGCTCCCCGATGCGTGCCCTCTCCCGTGGCGCAGGTGCGCTGCCGTACCTTTGCACGATTGCAACCGGCGCGAGATCGCGCACCCGGCTGGGCGTCGACATCCATCAAAATTTTTCTGCGACTTGCTTGCACTCGCCGACGTCGAGTGCTAAAACAAATCTATGCCAGCCGACACAGATAATCGAGCTGGAAGCGCATAGATGGCACAAGAGAAAGGACAGATGGAGGTGGCCACGATGCTGCTGCGTACTGACCCGTTCCGAGACCTGGATCGCTTCACCCAAGAAGTCCTCGGCACCGCGGCCCGTCCGGCGGCGATGCCCATGGACGCCTGGCGCGACGGCGATGAGTTCCACGTCGAGTTCGACCTGCCCGGCGTCAATGCCGATTCCCTCGACCTCGACATCGAGAACAATGTGGTGACTGTGCGCGCCGAACGGTCCCCGGTGGATTCGTCGCGGGAAATGCTGGCCGCCGAGCGGCCGCGCGGCGTCTTCTCCCGACAGCTGGTGCTGGGCAACAACCTTGACACCGGCAGGATCACCGCGGACTACCGCGATGGGGTGCTCCGGCTCGTGATCCCGGTGGCCGAGAAGGCCAAGCCGCGCAAGATCACGGTCAGCAGAACCGGAAACGCCAAGGCGATCGACGAAAGCAAAGTGATCACCGAGGACGGCAGCCCTGTCACCAACACGGCAGCGGCCAAGGAGCCGGTGAACGCCTGACCGGGTCGATGCGCCGGTGCCGGGCTGGACGCTGACCAGCCCGGCACCGGCCGGCCAACTTTCCGCGACTGCGGCACATTCTTGAATGGTCGGTGTCATGCCGACAGTGCAAGGAGGTGAAAAGTGATGCAGCACAGCATGATTGCGGCGCCGGCCGCGCCTGACACCATCACGCCAGAAGAGCTGGCCCAATCGCTGGGTGTGGACGACCCCACGATGGTGATAGCGCTGATCGCCGAAGTCGACGCGATCTTCTGCGCCGCTGAAGCTCCTTGCCGTCAGCAACCGACGCCACCAGCGGTCGGGTGCGCTCTATACGGGCCCCGGTGCGCTGGTCGGTCTTTGGAGTCCACATGTCGGCGACCGCGGCGCGGGCCGGTGCGCCGTATGACGCCGGTGCAGCGCAGCCCTCCGGGATCGATAGCCGCTGCAGCAGTCATGTGAGCCGGTGGTTCCTCCACCACCCCGAAGGCTGGGCCGTACGCCGCCAGGGCCACACCCTGGGCGCCTACCAGGAGGCGCCGACGCCCAATCTAGGCAAACCCTCCCCGGCGGCAAGGCCCGGTCTTCACGTCGGCCAGTTTCGTCGTCCCTGCCTTTGGATACCCCTGCAGAAGGACCAAAGACAGCCAACTCCTGAAAACAGGAGGAAACGAAAGGAGCTCGACGTGGCGTTCTCGCAGATCGCATCGAAAACAATGGCAGCCGCTACCGGCATCGCGGCCGCCGGAATCCTGGCGGCAACCCCGGCGCTCGCCGACCCGACAGCAGTGATGTTCGGCCAGCGAGCCGAGATTCCCAGCCCCGGTGGCGCGATCGAGTACACCGTCATCAACCTGCAGCCGAGTGGACACAACGACGGCATCTGGTACTCGGATGTGACAGCGCGCGCCGTGAGCGGTGCGCCGACGCCGAACATCTCCGATTTCAACGCGCGGGCCGTCAACAGCTCGACATATGCGGACATGAAGGGCAACGAGGTCGAGGGCCTGCCCAACCAGCCAATCGCCCCGGGCAGCTATGCCACGGGTCGAATCTACTTCGATGTCCGGAACGGAACCGCGCCCGACAGCGTCGTGTACCGGGATGCCGGCGGCAGTGACAAGGTGGTCTGGAAGAGCTAGCCAGACTGCGATGGCGGATTTCCGCCAGCGCTGCCCGCGACGTGGCCAATAACGTCGACTCGTGACCACAACTGCACACCGAAGTCCGGTAATCACCGGCACCACAGTCCTTTTCATGTCGCTGGCCGCCGCCTTGGGGACCGCGACGATCTACCCGCTCCAGCCGGCCATCGCCGACATCGCACGATCGCTGGGCTCCGGCACGGCGATGGTCGGTGCGGCGTTGGCCTGCGGTCCGATCGGCTACCTGCTGGGGCTGGCGCTCCTGGTCCCGTTGGTGGACAGGTTCTCGCCGCGGCGGGTGGTCGCCTGGCAGTTCCTGGCGCTCGGCGCCGCGCTCGCACTGACCGCCGTTGCCGGCACTGTGTGGCTGGTCGGGTTCGGATTGCTGCTGACCGGCGCCTGCTCCGCGGTGGGCGCGAGTCTGAGTTCCGTTGTCGGTCGCCTCGCGCCCGCGCACCGGCGCTCGACAATTCTGGGTATCGTCACGGCCGGGATTTCGGCCGGCATCCTGGCCGGCAGGATCGCCGGCGGCTGGTTGAGCGACGTGATCGGCTGGCACGCAATGCTTCTCGTGGTCGCTGCCGCGGCCTTCGGAGTCGCCGGCGGCTGCCTGCTGTTCCTGCCGACCGCGACCGGAGCCGTCGAACAGAACTATCTCGCCGGATTGGCATCGCTGCCCCGGCTGCTCGCCCGTGACCGCGTGTTACGCCGTGGCGCGCTGCGCGGATCACTGTGGTTCTTCGCGTTCTGCGCGGTCTGGTCCGGAATCGCGGTCGCGTTGTCGCAACAGCCATACTTCCTGTCTGCCAAGCAGATCGGGCTCTACGCCTTGGCGGGTAGCGCAGGGATCTTCGCGACGCGCGTCGCCGGCGTCTACACCGACCGATTGGGCTTCCGGCCCGTGGTCCTCGTCGGTCTCGCGGTGGCGGGCGCCGCCTGCCCGGTCCTCGCCTTCGGCTTGGGCAGCCCACTGGCGACCATGGCGGCCCTGGCCGCATTCGATACCGGCCTGTTCGCGGCACAGGTGGCGAACCAGACCACCATCTTGGCGATCGATCCGTCCGCGCCTGCCCGATTCAACAGCGCGTACATGCTGGTTTACTTCGTGGGCGGAAGCCTCGGGACGGCGTTCGGCGCGGCTGCTGTGGCTTCATGCGGTTGGCCGGCGACCGTCGGCGCTTGTGGCGCAGCACTTCTCGTCGCCGGGCTGCTCACCGGCGGTCGACCGCTCCGCGAGCGGTGACGGCCTCCTCAGATGGTGCGTTTGAGGCCGACGTGCGCGGCGTGGTACCCGAGGCGGTCATAGAACGCCCGAGCCTGTTCGCGCGCTTCGTCGGTGGCCACCTGGGCCAAGCGCGCACCGTGTGCCCGGCCGTACTCGTGCGCCCACTGCACCAGGGCCGTACCCAGTCCTTTTCGGCGCTCGGCCGCGGTGACCCGCAGACCCTCTATCTGTAGTCGGGTCGAACCGCCGCGGGACAGCCCGGGAATCACGGTCAGCTGGACGGTCGCAACGATCACATCGGAACAGTTGCGGACCACCCCGAGGTAGTTGGAGTGGTCACGGACGAGGCCGTCATACGCCGCCTCGTAGTCTTCGAGGTCCGCGGTTTCCCGGTCCTGGCCGAATTCATCGTCGGACAGCAGCGCGACGATCGACGCGACATCGTCACGGGCCGCCCGTTCCACCCGGAAACTGCGGTCTCCCACCCGCAGTAGTCCCCGCACCGAGGTTCGCGCTTGCGACTGCAGACGCGTCACCAAGAGGTCCAGCCATGCCCCGACATTCGTTCGCGCCTCGCGGGTGTCGGGATAGCGACATCGCAGATGCAGGCCGGACTCGTCCAGGATGAACCACAGCATGACGCCGTCGGTCTGGATGGCGGCGCTCACGTACTGAGCGTCCAGCCCGACGTCGTCGATGCGAACCGGAAGACGCCGCAGATCCAGCCATGAGATCGCGAACATCCCGGGCGACATCGGCATGCCGCCCCATGGGGCCAGCACGTCCGCCAATGGCCACGACCCGAGTTGCACTGCTTCTTTGACCGCGGCAGCCGCGGCACGTGGATCTGCGACGGTCGACTCCAGAACCGAATTGGTGATGAACCAGCCCACCGAGTCGTGCCAGGTGGTATCGAAGCGACTGTGCACCGGGAAGACGGCGCGAAGCGGCGCGTCGGCCAGCTCCCGGGTCACGGCCGTCATCGCGGCCACCGCCAGCGCGAGCGTCGACACGCCGTCGTTGCGGGCCTGCACGGCGAAAGCCGCACTGGCGTCGACATCGAACACATCCCGGACTTCGACGCGCTCGGGCCCCAGCTCAGGTTCGCCCAGAGGCAGCGGGAATCGCGGCATCACCCCGCCGCTGTCGGCGATGATGCGCGCCCACGTTTCCCGGACGTGGTCCGGCGCCGCGGGACGATCGAGCAGCGCCTGGGTGTGTTCGACGAAAGCGGGCGCCGGCGGCAGCGAAACCACGCGCCCGGTGCGCGCAGCCGCGAGCAGCGCCAGCAGATCCCGGGCGATCACCAGCATCGACCACATGTCGACGTGGCTGTGGTCCGCCGCTATCACCACGGTCAAACCAGCGGCGGTTTCCAGCAGGCACAACCGGTGTGAGGGCTGCTGATACGGCGAGCAGGCCGCATCCAGGACACCGCGCAGCGCGTCGTTCACCGCCTGGCCGGCAGCTATCTCGTGCTCGACCCAACCGGCCGGACGCACTTCGATCTCGTGCAGTTGCGGATCGCCGTCCGGTCCTGCCGAAAATGCGGTCCGCAACGTGCCGTGGCGGGCCACCACCGCCAGCCACGCAGCGGCCAGCGATTCCCGGCTCACGCGGTCCGGCAAGCGAATGGACAACGCCATCCAAGAGCCCGGCCGGGCCCCTGCGCCGACATGAATCCGCTGGTCAAAGGACACCGGAAGCTGCCGACCCGGCGCCGACACCGCGACGTCGTAGCCCCAGAGCCGTCCGAACGGCAGTCGCAGGTGCGAGACGTTCGTGAGCCGCATGGCGGTACCCTAGCGCCCCGGTTAGCCTGAATGCTCGGTCAGCAGGTCGACGCCACGACGAGGCGATCGGTTACGGAAAGAGTTGCCTGATGCCTACTTTCGCAGTTCCCGGAGCCGAGCTTGCGGTTGAACTGAGCGACGAAGGTGGCCACCCCGTTGTCCAACTCCACGGACTCACCTCCAGCCGCGCGCGCGATCGGGTGCTCAATCTCGACCTCGGCCGGGGGCTCAGCGGGACGCGGCTGCTGCGCTACGACGCGCGTGGCCACGGCAAGTCGACGGGCCGGAAAGTCCCCGCGGACTACCGGTGGGAACAGCTCGCGCAAGACCTGCTGAATCTGCTCGACCGGTGGTTTCCCGGCGAACCGGTGCACGGGGTCGGGCCGTCGATGGGCACCGGGACGCTGTTGCATGCGGCGTGCCGCGAACCAGAACGATTCACGGGACTGACCTTGATGGTGCCGGCCACCGCGTGGGAGACCCGGCGCGCGCAGGCCGCGCACTACGAGGCCGCGGCCACGCTCATCGAGACCGAGGGCGTCGGCGCGTTCATTGCGGCCTCTCGTGGCGCGCCACGGCCGCCGGCGACCGTGGGTGCACCCGAAACCGTTCCCGATGTCGCCGACGCCCTACTGCCGTCACTGTTTCGCGGTGCCGCGCTCAGTGACCTACCGACGCCCGAAGCCATCGCGCGGATCGACGTGCCGACAACGATCCTGGCCTGGATCGACGACCCGGCCCATCCGCTCTCGACCGCCGAAGCCCTTGCCGCGCTGATGCCGCGGTCCACCTTGACGCTCGCTCACACACCGGAGGACGTCGAGACGTGGCCCAAGATTCTGAGCCAGGATGTCGGCCGCCGCGGCTGACCGGTACTTGACGCCGCCCTTGACATCGACGTAACACTGCTGCCATGAGGCGTCCCTAGTGTGAAGCGGTCATTCACGTAGGGATAGGAACTGCATTGAGCGGAAATACCACCCGCTTGCGAGCGATCGCCGGCGTCCAGGCCTATACGCCCCCGGCGTACACCTTCGACCCGGCCGAAGCGCCCGGCGAGATCTTCGGCACCAACGTATTCACCAAGGCCGAGATGCAGGCGCGCCTGCCCAAAGCGATCTACAAATCGGTGGTCGCCACCATCGAGAAGGGCGCCAAGCTGGATCCGACGGTCGCCGATGCCGTCGCCGCCGCGATGAAGGACTGGGCACTGGAAAAGGGCGCGACGCACTACGCGCATGTCTTCTATCCGATGACCGGCCTGACTGCCGAAAAGCACGACAGCTTCCTCGAGCCGGTCTCTGACGGGCAGGCCCTGGCCGAGTTCGCCGGCAAGACGCTGGTGCAGGGCGAGCCCGACGCGTCGAGCTTTCCGTCCGGCGGTCTGCGGTCCACGTTCGAGGCCCGCGGGTACACCGGTTGGGACGTCACCAGCCCGGCGTACATCCTCGAGAACCCGAACGGCAACACACTCTGTATCCCAACGGTTTTCGTGTCGATGACCGGCGAGGCGCTGGACTACAAGACACCGCTGCTGCGCAGCCAGCAGGCCATGGGCATCCACGCGGAACGCATCCTGACGCTGTTCGGCCACAAGGATCTCGAGAAGGTCGTCTCGTTCTGCGGTCCCGAGCAGGAGTACTTCCTCGTCGACCGGCACTTCTTCCTCGCCCGGCCCGACCTGATCAATTCCGGCCGTACGCTTTTCGGCGCCAAACCGCCCAAGGGCCAGGAGTTCGACGACCACTATTTCGGTGCCGTCCCCGACCGGGTGCTGGGGTTCATGATGGACACCGAGCGGGAGCTGTTCAAGCTCGGCATCCCCGCCAAGACGCGCCACAATGAGGTCGCCCCCGGGCAGTTCGAGGTGGCCCCGATGTTCGAGCGCGCCAACATCGCTTCCGACCACCAGCAGTTGCTGATGACCGTGTTCAAGACCATCGCCAAGAAGCACGGCATGGAATGCCTGTTCCACGAGAAGCCGTTCGCCGGCGTGAACGGCTCGGGCAAGCACGTCAACTTCTCGGTCGGCAACGCCGAACTGGGGTCGCTGCTGGTGCCGGGCGACACGCCCCACGAGAACGCCCAGTTCCTGGTGTTCTGCGCCGCCGTCATCCGCGCGGTGCACAAATTCGCTGGGCTGCTGCGGGTTTCGGTCGCATCGGCGACCAACGATCACCGCTTGGGTGCCAATGAGGCACCGCCCGCGATCATCTCGATCTTCCTGGGCGATCAGCTTGCCGATGTTTTCGAGCAGATCGCCAAGGGCGCTGCGACGTCGTCGAAAGGCAAGGGCAGCATGATCATCGGTGTCGACACCCTGCCGGTGCTGCCGACCGACCCCGGTGACCGCAACCGCACCAGCCCGTTCGCGTTCACCGGCAACAGGTTCGAGTTCCGGGCACCGGGCTCGGGCCAGACAGTGGCGGTCCCGATGATCGTCCTCAACACCATCATGGCCGACTCGTTCGACTACATCGCCACCAATCTGGAGCAAGCTGTGGCCGACGGCGAAGACTTCGACACGGCGGTGCAGAAGCTGCTCACCGAGGTGATCACCGAACACGGTGCGGTGGTCTTCAACGGTGACGGTTACTCGGAGAACTGGCAGGCCGAGGCGGCGTCCCGCGGGCTGCCGAACCTGAAGACCACGCTGGATGCCATCCCGGAACTGATCAAGCCCGAGGCGGTGGCGGTCTTCGAGAAGTACGGCGTCTTCAACGAGCGGGAGTTGCACAGCCGCTATGAGGTACGCCTGGAGCAGTACGCGCTGACGATCGGCGTCGAGGCCAAGCTGGCGCTCGAGATCGGTTCCACCATCGTGCTGCCGGCCGCGCTGCGCTACCAGACCGAGCTCGCACAGAACGTCGCCGCATTGACGGCGGCTGGTATGACGCCGAGTTTGACGCTGCTGCAATCGGTCTCGGAGCCGATCAGTGCGCTCAGTGACGCGTTGGCCACGCTGAAGGCGGCACTGTCGGAGCATTCGGCCGCGTCGGCCTATGACGAGGCCAAGCACGCGCAAGTTGCGTTGCTGCCCGCCATGGAGGCGGTCCGTGCCGCGGCCGACACGCTGGAGACGGTGGTGGCCGACGACCTGTGGCCGTTGCCGACGTATCAGGAGATGCTCTACGTCCTCTGACCGTCCACATCACACGCCGGTGGCACCATCGATCCGTTCGCGGATGACGTCGGCATGCCCGCAGTGGCGGGCGTACTCGGCGATCATGTGCGTGTAGATCCAGCGCAGATTCACCTCGCCACCCATGAACGGGCTGGTGTCGTCGAGCCGGCGCGCAGCGCAGTTGGCGCGCGCATGGGCAATCTCGTCCTGCCAGATCCGGAACGCGAGCGGGTACGACGACTCCGGTGACAGCTCGAATCCGCCGTCGTGGCCCTCGGGGTGATCCGCGGGCCCAAAAATCGGTGGTGCCTGCTCACCGGCGAGCACCCGGCGAAACCAGTTGCGCTCCACCTCCGCGGCGTGCCGCAGCAACCCGAGCAGCGTCAGCTCCGACGGCGGCGCGGACGCGGTGCGCAACTGCTCGTCGTCGAGACCCTCGCATTTGGCCGCCAACGTTGCGCGGTAGAAGTCCAGCCAACCCTCGAGTGTGGCGCGCTCGTCGGCATTGATGGGCGGCACCGGCCGCTGCACGGAAGTCACGCTTCCCGATGGTGCCAGGCCATCCCGACATTCTGCCGATCGCCCAGGAAAATCCGATGTCTGTCGAAACCCGGGGTAGCCGTTCGTGTAGAAGGTGAAGGGTGGCAACCGGCCGCCCCGAATCGAGGAGTGACGGTCATGCACTACCTACTCGCCATGCATCAGCCGGTCGGCGATCCGCCGCCGCCGGAGGTGCTGGGGCCGATCATGGATGCCCTGGACGCGGTCGAGCACGACATGAAGGCAGCGGGCGTGTGGGTGTTCTCCGGTGGCTTGCACGGTCCTGACGCGTCGACCGTGGTCCGGGTCCACGACGGCGCGGTCCTGACGACGGACGGACCGTACGCCGAGGGCAAGGAACACCTGGGCGGCTTCACCATCATCGACGTGCCCGATCTGGATTCCGCGCTCGGCTGGGCCCGCAGGCAGGCGGAAGCCGTGCGGCTCCTGCCCATCGAGGTGCGCCCGTTCCGGGGCGATCTGAGGGGCTGAACGCGGCCGTGCTAGAGCTGCCGCCCGCAGAGATCGCCGGCGTGTTCCGGCGGGAGTACGGGCGCGCGGTGGCTGTCCTGGTCCGTCGATTCGGCGACATCGACCTCGCCGAGGAGGCGGTCCAGGACGCCTTCACCAAAGCAGTGGACCGCTGGCCGCAGACCGGCGCGCCGCCGAGCCCCGCGGGCTGGATCATCACCACCGCCGCGCACACGATCATCGACCGGTTCCGCCGGGAAACCGTCCGCGATGAACGGCACGCGCAGGCGGCACTGCTCTATCCGGCGGCCGATGACGACAATCTCGAAGAAGGCCCCGTGCACGACGACCGGTTACGCCTGATCTTCACCTGCTGTCACCCGGCGCTCGCCCTCGACGCGCGCGTCGCACTCACGCTGCGATTGCTCGGCGGCCTGTCCACCAAGGAGATCGCCCGTGCCTTCTTGATCTCGGAAAGCACTGTCGCGCAACGGCTGGTCCGCGCCAAGCGCAAGATCCGCGACGCCCGCATCCCCTACCGGGTGCCGCACGACAGTGACCTACCCGAGCGTGTGCACGGCGTCCTCGCGGTGGTGTACCTCATCTTCAACGAGGGACACACTGCAAGCTCAGGCGACGATCTCGTACGGGCCGAACTCACCGCCGAAGCGATTCGGCTCGGCCGGCTGCTGGCCGAGCTGATGCCGGACGAGCCCGAGGTCTGGGGACTGCTCGCGCTGATGCTGCTGACCGATGCACGACGCGCGGCGCGAACAGATGCGGACGGCAAGCTTGTTCTGCTGGCGGACCAGGACCGCGGTCGGTGGGACCGCGGCCTCATTGCCGAAGGGCAGGCGCTGGTCCGCAGATGCCTGCGCAGGAACCAGCCCGGGCCCTACCAGATCCAGGCCGCCATCAACGCCGTGCACAGTGACGCGCCGACCGCCGCCGCCACCGACTGGCACCAGATTCTCGCCCTGTACGACCAGCTGATGGCGATTGCCCCGACACCCGTTGTCGCCCTCAATCGCGCCGTGGCGGTTGCCGAGGTCCATGACCCGCAGACGGCGCTGGATCTGGTGGAAGCGCTCGACCTGGCCGGCTACCACGTCTATCACGTGGTCCGCGCCGCACTGCTGTCTCGTCTCGGCCGGACAAGCGAGGCGGCCGACGCCTACAGCCGCGCTGCCGACCTGACCGCGAACCCCGTCGAACAGGCATACCTCACCGGCCGAGCGTCAGGAGATCGACGAGTTCGGCCGGATGCGACAGCATCGCCATGTGACCGCCGGGCATGACCTCGGGTTCGATGCCGAGACGGTCCGCGACCACGCGCCGCATGAATCGCTCAGGGAAGAACCGGTCGTCGCGGAACAGGATGAACCGCGTCGGAACCTGCGGAAGCGCTTCGGCCGGCCACGGTTTCAGCGACGGGGTCTCCGATTGCGCGCGTTCGACCTCCTCCGCGACCACGGCGGGGTCGACACCGTTGTAGTACAGCGCGACGGCGTCATCGACTTCGTACCCACCCGCGGCGGCCGCTTCCCGTTGCGCGGCAACACATCCGGTGGCGCTCCACCAATCACCGGGGCGTTCGCCCGGCCGGGGAACCATCGCCGAGACGTAGATCAACTCCGCAGCACCGGCCCGCGGGCAGGCCAGCGCTCCGGTGAACCCGCCGAACGAATGCGCCACGACCACAGGCGGTTCGCCGTCATCGAATGGTTGTGCCGCGACCACGTCGGCGTACGTGTTGAGGTCGGCCGCATCATCGGCGCATGGTAGGTCCACCGCGATGCCGCGGTGCCCGCGAACAGCCAACTCGCGCACCACAAATCGCCAGTATGACGGATCGCATCCGCCACCCGGAACGAGCAGGAACGTCGTCACAGCCTGCCGACGACGAAAGTCGCGGCCTGGTCGGCCATGCCATTCGAGCCGTAGGTGATGTGCGCGAACGACGGCCCACCCGCGGGGGCCCCGTTGCAGATGGTGTCGTCGGGTACGCACAACTCGATGGTCTTGGCCACGTACGCGGGCCCGATGGCTATCGGCGGCGCGCCGATGTCCGCCATGAACTGCGACGAGGGCTTTCCGAACAGTACAAGCGCCGCAACGTGATTCGCGATCGTCGGCGGCATCGGCTTGGGCGCGTACCAGGTGTACTCCGCCAAGTCCGCCGGGATCTCCTTCGGCAGCGCGTTCGCGGTCGTGAACCCGGAAACCACTGCGCCCTGCGAGTATCCGCCGAGGACGATCCTGGTCTGTGGGCAGGCCGCGGCCGACGCTTCGACGTGTGTGGCGGCGTCCTTGACCCCGTCGACAACGCTCTGTACGAAATCCAGCCGGTTCCCGAAATCGCTGCTGGCGGCATAGTTCACCGGATATACCGCCACCGACTTGTTGCCTGCCTGGGCCTGCAGGGCATCGACGAAGGCCCGGCCGGCCATCCCGATACCCGGGGGTTCGCTGGTGCCGCGGGCGAACACCACCTCGACATCGGGGCACGGGTCGGCGGACGCCGGTGGTGCCGGAGCGCCCACAAACGCGGAAGCGACGACCGTGGCGACCCCGACGACATGGGCTAACCGCCTGGCTCGGAACAGCTTGATGATGTCCATACCAGCTTCACCGCCTTGCACCAGCTAACTGCGACCGGTTTTTCCATGCTGACACACAGCAGATGGCGAGCGATACCCGCGAGCCACAGGAATCTGCCAAGAATCCACCACCAAGGGCGCCGCCCCAGCATTGACCCATGACTGCTCGGTGTAGTCGTCGGACGTGAGGTCAGGCGACGGTCACGGTGTCCCCGACGACCGACGCCGCCTTCGGCGCCAGCGGCTCCTCTGCCGGACCGGTGACGACGGAGCCGTCGACCGCACTGAATTTGCTTCCGTGGCAAGGGCAGTCGATGGTGCCGTCGGAAACCTTCGACACCGTGCACTGTTTGTGGGTGCACACCGCGGTGAACGCCTTGAACTCACCGGCCTTCGGCTGAGTGACGACGACCTTCGCCGCGGCGAGGACCACTCCCCCGCCCACCGGCACATCGGCAGTCTTCACCGAGGGTGCTGCGGCCTTGGTCTCACTGCTCGTGGACTGGCCGGCCGGCGATGGCGACTCTTTCCCGCCACAGGCGGCAAGCACCACCCCGGCACCGACGGCACCCGCACCGAGGAGTACCCCACGGCGGCTCGGGTGTCCGGCGTCGGCCATGACCGGCTTACCGCCGACCACCGCCGTTGTATCCGGGCGAGGCCACCTCGTCTTCGGTCAATTGGTAGGGCGGCGTGAACAAGCTGGGGTCATCGAGCGAGGATTCCGGCGCATTGAACGGACCTTGAGCCGCTTCCGGAGCCGCGGGCGCATCCACCTGCGGCACACAGGTGCCTTCGGAGGCGACCAAGCCGTCCGAGCACTGCAGTTCGTCGGCGTGCGCGATCGGCATGCTGATCAATGCAGCCACCGCAGATGCAACGCCGAACGTTGCTGCCCCCATTGACATGCGAGCGAATCGCGTGGTCGTTGCACTCATTTCATACCTACTCTCCGGCGCTATCTGGTTCGGTGAAGGTAGCACCATTGAGACCGCTGTGACTGTTCGTTTCGCCACTTGAGTCAATTGCGTTTACACACAATTTTCACAGCAGACCGTAGGCCTGCTCGAGCGCCAGCAACGCCTCGCCGGTCTTGATGGCCAGCTTCTGCATGTGCGGCATCGAGTCGCGGCACCCGGTGAAACCGAAATTCAAAGTGCCCGAGTAGCTTTGACATGTGATGTTCAGGCCGACACCGTGGACGGGAATCGACACCGGATAGGTGGACACCAGCTCGTTGCCCCGGAAGTACAGCGGATAGTCAGGTCCGGGGACATTCGACAAGATGACGTTGTAGGACGCCGGTGCCACCTTGGGGGCACCCACCGTCGCCGCTCCGGTCTGCACGAGGAACGGCGCCATCAGTGCCGCGGTGTAGGCCAGGATGGCCGTGCTGGTCATGCCCGACAACTGATCTTTGGCCGCCTTCGTCGAGGCGCTGATGGTCTCGATCCGCTCGCGGGCGTCGGCGAGGTCGGTACCCAGTGTCGCGAGAATGGCGCCCACGGCGTTGCCGCCGCCGGGATCGTCTTTCGGGCGAATGTTGACCGGCAGCATGGCGATCAGCGACTTTTCGGGCAGGGCGTCGAGTCCGAGGAGATAGTCACGCAGTCCACCGCCACAGATCGCGAGCGCGACGTCATTGAGAGTCGCGCCGGCCGCATCCGCAACGGCCCGCAGCCGCGCGATGTCGTACTGCTGTGTGGCGAACCGCCGGCTCCGGCCGATGCGACCGTTGAAGATGGTGTGCGGCGCCTGGCCCGGCCCGACGAGCGGATTGCTCCTGCTGACCGCGGTCACGGCCAGCTTGGCGAACGCGGCAGGCAGATCGATGACGGTCGACAACTCCGAGGTGACGGACCGCAGCAGCCCGCCGATGTCGGGGATGAGGCTGCTGTCCTTCTCGTCCGTCTTGCGCTCCCGCTTCGGCACCGGGTTCCGGAAGAACAGCGGGGTGTCGGTGTCGGACGGGTCGGTCGACATCGACCGGATGAGCGTCTTCATCGCCGTGTAGCCGTCGACGAGGGAATGGTGCATCTTGACGTACAGGGCGACGTTTCCGTCGTCGAGGCCCTCGATGATGTGCAGTTCCCAGGGCGGTCGCGTCAGGTCCAGCTGGCGAGCATGCAGGCGGGAGATCAGGATTCCCAACTCACGCTGGTCGCCGGGACGGGGCAATGCGGACCGCCGGACGTGATACATGACGTCGAACTTCGGGTCCTCGACCCACCGCTGCAGTGGATTCAGCAGGAACCACGGCGTCTGCAGCTTCATGTTCCACGGCGGCTCGATCTCGTTCGACCCGTAGATCTCGTCGCGCAGCTGATCCAGGATGTCCCCGGCGTCGCCCGATGTCGGGCGGAACTGCATGAGTCCCGCCACATGCATCATCGTCTCGGGAGATTCGGCCGCCAGGAACATCGAATCGAGCGGCGACAGTCGTTTGCTGGTCACCCGGGTGAACATACTGCGGTCACCGCGCGAAGACGGCGCCTTCGATGAGGATCGTGGTTCCGACCGCAATGAGGACCACGGGCAGGATGAGGTGTCCCCACCGCGTGAACGTGTCGGCGACGACCGGATGCGAGGCGAAATACCGGCCGGCGATACACCACACCCCGACCCCGAGGAGAAACACCGTGACGTACCAGGCGACGGTGCCGGCAGTGGCGACCATGAACATCGGCACGTAGACGCCCACGTTGTCGCCGCCGTTCGCGAAGGTCACGGCGGCGACCTGCGAGACACCCGGCGCGAACGACGCCGGCCCGCCGTCGGCTTCCGACGGTTCGGCGCCACGACCCCGCCAGGCCGCCCAAGCTGCCCTGAGCCCCAACGCGATTGGCAACAATCCGAGGCACGGCAGGACGGTGACCGGTAGCAATGCCGCGCCGACAAGCGCGGCACATATCGACACCACCAAGATGGCGGCGAAACCCAGGTACTGTCCGGCGGCCACCCGCGCGGCCGCGCCGCGGTGGCCCCGGGCCTGGCCGAAGAACACCGCGAGCACCACGAGATCGTCGATGTTGGTGACGGCGAAGGTCGCTACCGCCGACGTGATGATGGTGGCGCTCATCGCCGTGGACATTACGGGACGCTGCCGAGCCGCAGCGCAGAGTTCGCCTCGCGGCTACCTGGCCGACGCCGGCCCATGACACAGTGCCCGCGTGACCGTCGACGCGGCGAGTGGCCTGCAGCGCGCCGTCGACCGATTTCACCGGGGCTGTGAGCTGGCCGTCGGCCGGCTGCCCTTCGGCCTCAAATCGATTGTCGCTCCGACGTTCCTGGGTTTCGCACTGATCAACGGCTGCACGTTCGCGATCGACCTGTTGTTGCTCACCGGATTGCGCGACGGGTTGGGATTGCCACTGGCAGGGGCAGTCACGGCGGCCTATGCGAGCGCGTTCGGGCTCAGTTATGTGCTGAATCGAATCTTCAACTTCAGCTCGCACAGCGCGGTGGGTCCGCAGCTCGCCGTCTACGTCGTCGTGGTCGCTGTCAACTACCTGGCGTTCATCCTCGGTGTGTCGACCGGGTTGTCAGCCCTGGGCGTCGAGTACCACGTCGCCCGGATGGCCGCGGGCGTTTGCGAGGCGGTCTACATGTACGCCGCGATGCGCTGGGTGGTGTTCCGGCGCTGAGCTCGCGGTGACGTGCGTCTCATGGCGAGCAAGAATGCTGCGACGGTGTTAATTTCGCCTGGTCAAGTTGTACTGAGGTACCAAACGGGGGTAGTCGGGGACGGCAGGGCACATCAGACGCGCCGGCGAGAATCATTCGCTCCACGCCGCCATCACCGCCGCTGACTCATCAGCGAGATTCCACGTACGTCACCACGGGCGACATCGTCGCCCGATTCGTGGCGCGCTGCGTATCAACCGTAATTCCGTCCTCGTGCACAGATAGGAAACTGCCCAGTGGCCCGCCTGAACCGCTGCAGTGCAATAGGTTTCGTTGTCGCACTCTGCGTGGCGATCGGCGCGGAGCCGTCGGCGGCGGCATCGGACGAAAGCCCCGACGTCACCTTCTATCTGCAGGGCACCTGCTTGTGCGCTGTGTCGCCGACCGCCCGCGAGGCCCTGGGACTGGCCGACGGGTACCTGGATTCCAGCGGCACCATCCATGGCATCGGGTATCCCGCAGGCCTGTTGTTCGGCGCGGACGCAGTCATCGGGAGCACCAAGGTGAACGCGACCCTCGCCACCGTTCCGGACGGCGCCGCCGTCACCCTCGCCGGCCTGAGCCAGGGCGCCATCGTCCTGAACTACGTGAAACTCTCGCGGTCGCTGCAGGATTCGTTCACTCGTCACCGTGCGGACAATCTGCAATTCGTGACCTTCGGTGACCCGCAGAACACCACCGGCGGCATCACGACCAAGAATCCGGCACTGCAACTGTTCGCGCCGAACGTGCCAAGGGCGAGCGCATACCCCACCACCGAGATCGTTCGCGAGTACGACGGTTTCTCGGACTGGCCGGACAAGCCAACGCGTTTGGCCGTCCTCAACGCCGTCATGGGAATCGGATTCGTGCACACCGACTACGGGTCGGCCGCCAACCCGGCGACACCGGGAACGCTCAAGACCGTCCGCACCAACGCCGCCGGCGGCACCACCACGCATTACGTGGTGCCCACCAGGCGATTGCCACTCACTCAACCGTTGCGCGATGCCGGACTGAACACGTCTCTCATCGACGCTCTGCTCCGGCCGCAGATCGACCGCGCCTACGTCCACCGCCCGCAGGTTGCACCTCGAGATCCGGCTCCCCGGCCGTCGATCGCCGCCCTGGCGGCAAGGGCCCTGAATCCGGCGGCCGCCAAACCAGCTGCTGCCGGCGCCAAGGAGTCTGGCAGCGCGAAGGAAGACAAAGAGAAAGCACCGAAGCCCAAGCGGGGGTTCGGTTTTCGGAAATCTCGCCGTGGCGGGGAATCGAGGAGGTAGTTCGCATGTGGGTCAAGACGCAGGCCGTGACCCTGTCGGTGGTGTGCTCGGCAGCCGTCGTGGTCACCAGCGCCGCACCGGTTCTCCCGGCCGCGCACCCGACGACGGTGCACAGCGCCGAATACCGGTACGCGCTCACGGCGGCAGCCATCGACACCGCCTTCAATCCGATTCGGTACGTCGGCAACGTCGGAGGCGCGGCCCAGGCCGTCGCCACCGACGTGATCTACTGGCAGACACCGGACTTCCCGCTGCTGGTGCTGAGCGCACAGGTTGACTCCAGCACCGGTGAGTACGAGGCCGTGGAGAAGGTGACGTCGACGGCGGGGCACCTGCAGAGTCTGGTCAGCGCGGTCACCGCGTTTCCCGGCGCATCATCCTCGCCACAGGTGAAGCAGCTGGTCAGCGGAATCGGATCGGCCGGCGCCGCCGCGGCCGGCGCCACGCGTACCGTGACAGCCACTCTGGCGCCCCACCTCGCGCCGCTGACGCCGGTGATCTACGTCGTCAGGGTGCTGCGGGCCGCGGTCGGCGTCTATTACGCCGTGGCCACGCTCTCGACCACGGGAGTCGGCACGGTGCTGAGCGGGCACAACCCGTTGACGGCAGTCGCCAATGTCGTGTCCTCGGTCCAGAGCCTGGCCAACGTCCTCACCCACGCGCCGCGCCCGGCCGCGTCGGTCTCGACTGGCACGACTGGTACGACCGCCGGGGCGACCGCGACCGCGGCGCAAACGGTCGCGCAGCCGACCGCTGTTGTCGCGCGGACCCTAGCGAAGGGCGCCAAATCAAAAGCGAAGCAGGAAGAATCGGCAGCCAAGAAGCCCGGTGACCACGCCACCGCACCCAAATCGGCTGCCGCACCGGCCACGTCGACGGCTGCCGCCGAGCAGCAGGATGCCAAGCCGGCGACACCCACCAAGAAGTCCAAGCGCGCGGCGAAGGGTGACGACTCGTCGGCCAAGGTGGACGCCGCCAAAGCCGCCTCGTCCAAGGAGTCCAAAGAGTCCAAAGAGAAGGGCGACCACGGCCGGCGTAAACACTGAGCGGCGGTGGGCGTGCGCTAGAACAGAGGTACGCGCCAGCACCGACGAAGGGGACGCCCGCCATGGCGAAGACGCACCACTACGAGCTCGACGTGACATGGACCGGCAATACCGGCACCGGAACCTCGGGCTACCGCGAGTACGACCGCGCGCACGACGTCAGCGCCGACGGCAAACCCACGATCGCCGGCTCCGCTGATCCTGCTTTCCGCGGCGACCCGCAGCGCTGGAACCCCGAGGAGCTCCTGGTGGCGTCCCTGTCGCAGTGCCACATGCTGTGGGTCCTGGCGCTGTGTTCCCAGGAGGGCATCGTCGTCACCGGATACGCCGACCATCCGTCGGGCACCATGGCGCAGACCCCTGACGGTGGTGGGTATTTCACCGAGGTGGTGCTGCGTCCGGTCGTCGAGATCGTCGACGACCGGCACCGCGAGGCGCTCACGAGCGTCCACGAGCGGGCCCACCACCTGTGTTTCATCGCCAATTCCGTCAACTTCGACGTGCGGTGCGAACCGCAGGTGAGCGTCGCCGAATCGGCGTGACCCACGGTGCCGCCGTGGGAAAATGGCGCATGACCATCAAGCTCGACGCACTCGATTCCGCGCTGCTGTCGGAGCTGGCCGCCGACCCGCGGACGCCGATCCTCGAGCTGGCGTCGCGGCTGAAGGTCGCTCGAAATACCGTGCAGGCGCGCATGAAGCGGCTCGAAGAATCCGGCCTGGTGCGTGGCTACCCGCCCAACATCAACCTGTCGCAGCTCGGGTTCGCGGTGCATGCGCTGGTCTTCATCGAGACGGACCAGACCAAGATGAACGCCATCATCGAAGCTCTGCAGGACGTCCCGCATGTACTGGAGGTCCACGCCACGACGGGACGGGCGGATCTGCTCGCCCGCATCGCCGCGCAGACGCAGGAAGAACTGCTCAGCGTGATCCAGCGCGTGCATCGCATCGACGGCGTCAAACACTCCGAAACCATGCTCGCGATGGCGACTCCGGTCGAATACCGATCGCTTCCTCTCGTGCAGCACGTGACGCAACGTCGAACAAAATGATGCGTGCGTCACAGTGTGCCACGTCACAATTGAGCAGTCTGCTCAACATTTTGACCGACTGTTGACGTAGATCACCCACAGGGGCAGATTTCGCTGCACTGATTGCTAATAGTTCGCACCTAGGACTGGCGATCTGAGTGGCGGAAAGTGTGGAGGTTCTCGATGACCAGTGTCCTGTCCCGATCCGAACTCGCAGCGGCCGAACCCGCCGCGCCCTACGACCTCGACGACCGGTACCGCGCCGGCGCCGGCCCCGTCCTGCTGACCGGCGTCCAGGCGATCGCCCGCATGATGGTCGAGCAGCATGTCCGTGACCTCCGTGCCGGCCGCCGCGTCGCGACCTTCGTCTCCGGCTACCAGGGCAGCCCGCTCGGCGGCGTCGACAAGATGCTGCTGGGCATGCCGAACGTGCTGACCGAGCACGACGTCGTCTTCACGCCCGGCTTCAACGAGGAGCTCGCCGCCACCTCGGTCTGGGGCAGCCAGACCGACCTTCCCGCCGGGAAAGCCACCCACGACGGGGTCATCGGCGTCTGGTACGGAAAGGGACCCGGCGTCGACCGCGCGACGGACGCGCTGCGCCACGCCAACATGTACGGCGTCAATCCCCGCGGCGGCGTGCTGCTGCTGGTCGGCGACGACCCGGCATCGAAATCGTCGACCGTGCCCGCCGTGAGCGAACGGTCGCTCGCGGCCCTCGGCATCCCGGTCCTGTTCCCGCGCAACGCCGAAGAGATCATCACCATGGGCATGCAGGGCGTCGCGCTGTCGCGCGCATCGGGCTGCGTCGTGGCGATGAAGATCGTCGCCGACGTGGCCGACGGCGCCTGGACGGTCGACGCCGATGTCGCCGACATCACCATCACCGCACCTGAAATCCTCTGGGACGGCAAGCCGTTCACCTACGTCCAGCGACCGATGGCCGCACCGGCCGACAGCCTCATCGCCGAGGCCGACCTCTACGGTCCGCGCTGGGCGACCGTCCGCGCGTTCGGGGACATCAACCAGCTCGACGTCCTCGAGGTGGATCCGGTGCGTGCAAAGGTCGGCATCGCCGCCACCGGTACCACCTTCGACGCCGTCCGGCAGGCGCTGCTCGACCTCGGCGTCGACGACGCGGCACTGCACCGCGCGGGAATCCGCCTGCTGCGCATCGGGATGCCGTACCCCGTCGGGCAGGAGTCCGTCCGGGCGTTCGCGCGCGGTCTCGAGCAGGTGATCGTCGTCGAGGACAAGACGGCGTTCATCGAAACCCAGGTCCGTGAAATCCTGTACGGCACCGCCGATGCCCCGCAGATCGTCGGCAAGCACGATGCCGCCGGTATGCCGCTGTTCCCGCTCGGTGGTGAGCTGACCGCCGCCCGCCTGCTCGCGCCGCTGCGCCGGGTGCTGCGCGATCACGTCGAGCTCAAGCGCACCCCTCCCCCGCCACTGTCACTGGAAGTGTTGTCCGCCAAGCGAACCGCCTACTTCTGCAGCGGCTGCCCGCACAACCGTTCCACCGCGATCCCGGAGGGCTCCATCGGCGGCGGTGGCATCGGCTGCCACACCCTGGTCACCATGTCCGGCCGCAGTGACAGCGCCGTGGTGGGTCTGACGCAGATGGGTGGCGAGGGCAGCCAGTGGATCGGGCAGGCACCGTTCACCGACGTGCCGCACCTGTTCCAGAACGTCGGCGACGGCACGTTCTTCCACTCGGGTCAGCTCGCGGTGCAGGCCTGCATCGCCGCCGGGGTCAACATCACCTACAAGCTGCTCTACAACGAAGTGGTCGCCATGACCGGCGCACAGGACGTCGAGGGCGGCCTGGTCGTTGCCGGGCTCACGCACAAGCTGACGGCCGAGGGCGTCAAGCAGATCATCATCTGCGCCGACGAACCCAAGCGGCACAACAAGAAAGCTCTCGCGAAGGGCACCCTGCTGTGGCACCGCGACCGCCTCGATGAGGCGCAGAAGGTGCTGCGAGAGATCCCGGGTGTGACCGTGCTCATCTACGACCAGCACTGCGCTGCCGACGCGCGCCGTCAGCGCAAGCGCGGCACGCTGCCCACCCGCAACACGCGCGTGGTGATCAACGAAGCGGTGTGCGAGGGCTGCGGCGACTGCGGCACCAAGTCGAACTGCCTGTCGGTACAGCCGGTCGACACCGAATTCGGCCGCAAGACCCGCATCGACCAGACGTCGTGCAACACCGACTACACGTGCCTCGACGGCGACTGCCCGTCGTTCGTCACGGTCGAGCTGACCCCGGAGAAGAAGGGCCGCAAGACATCCCGGCGCAAGGCGCCGGAACCGCCGCGGGTCGCCGATCCGGGGTTCGGTGTGCCGACCGGCACGCAGAACGTCCTGCTCGCCGGCATCGGTGGCACCGGCATCGTCACGGTGAACCAGGTGCTGGCGACCGCCGCCCTGCGCGCGGGCTACGAGGTGGAGAGCCTCGACCAGATCGGCCTGAGTCAGAAGGCCGGACCGGTGGTGTCGCACCTGCGGTTCTCGACCGCCGCCCTCGAGCCGTCCAACCGGCTCACCTCGGGCAGTGCCGACTGCATCATCGCCATCGACCTGCTCACCGCGACCGACAACCGGAACCTGGCCTACGGCAGTGCCGAACGAACCATCGCGGTCGCCTCGACGAGCCAGACCCCGACCGGCGACATGGTGTACGACAAGTCCGTCGCCTACCCGGAGACCCAGTCGTTGCTCGACCGGCTGACCGGCGTCACCCGCACGCTGACGCACTTCGATGCGCTGGCCGCGGCACAGGCCCTGTTCGGCAACACCGCAGCGGCCAACTTCCTGGTCGTGGGTGCCGCCTTCCAGAACGGCGGCCTGCGCCTGCCCGCGGCGAGCATCGAAGAGGCCATCGGCATCAACGGTGTCGCGGTCGCTGCCAATGTGGCGGCGTTCCGCTGGGGCCGCGTTGCGGTGGCCGATCCGGCCGCGTTCGCCGCCGCCGTCGAGGCCGCCCGGCCCAAGGCCCGGCCCGCGGTGGCCAGCCCGGAGCTGCTGGCCAGCACCACGTTCGGCGGCGAGGTGCGCCGGCTGGTCGAACTGCGTGCCGGTGAACTGGTCCGCTACCAGAACACGAAGGTCGCGCGGCGGTACGTCGAAACGGTGCAGGCCGTGTGGCAGCTGGAGCGCACCATCACCGACAACACCGCCTTCAGCGAGGCCGTCGCCCGCGGGCTGCACAAGTTCACGGCCTACAAGGACGAATACGAGGTCGCCCGGCTGCTGGTCGACCCGGCGTTCCTGGCCGATGTGCAGGCGCAGGTGCCCGGTGGGGAGAACCTCACCTACAAACTGCACCCGCCCGTCCTGCGCGCCATGGGCCGCACGAAGAAGGTCGGCTTCGGACCGAAATCGCATGTGGCACTGAAGATGCTGGCCAAGGCCAAGGTGCTGCGCGGCACCAAGCTGGACCCGTTCGGCTACGCGCACGTGCGAAAAGTGGAGCGGCAGTTGCTGTCTCACTACACGGCCATGGTGCTGCGCCTCGCCGCCGAACTGACTGTCGACAACTACGCCACGGCTGTCGAGGCAGCCGGACTGCCCGACATCGTTCGCGGTTACGAGGACATCAAACTCGGCAACGTCGAGCTGTACTGGGCACGCCTGCGCGAGCTCGGCATCCCGGCCTGACCGGCGCCACCCCAGCTGTCCTGCCGTGACACCCGCGGCAGCGTCAACCATGCCGCCGAACATGCGGCACCAGAAAGGAATCCGTAGTGACAGTAGTGTCCAACTCCCCGGTATCCACCCCCGCCGGAGTCTTCGGTCGTTCGCACAAGCTGAGCTCCCGTAGCCACGAGCAGGTCGTGTTCTGCGAGGACGCCGAATCCGGTCTCAAGGCCATCATCGCGATCCACTCGACGGCGCTGGGCCCGGCCCTCGGCGGCTGCCGCATGTACCCGTACGCCGACGAATTCGAGGCACTCGAGGACGTGCTGCGGCTGTCGTGGGGCATGACGTACAAGGCCGCGGCGGCCGGGGTGAACCTGGGCGGCGGCAAGTCCGTGATCATCGGCGATCCCACCAGCGACAAGAGCGAAGCACTGTTCGCGGCGTTCGCGCGCTACGTCAACACCCTGGGCGGACGCTACGTCACCGCCGGTGACGTCGGCACCAACACCGACGATCTCGACATCATGGGCAAGTACACGTCGCACGTCACCGGCCGCAGCGCCGGGGCCGGCGGCTCGGGTGACAGCGCGCGCCTCACCGCGCTGGGCGTGTTCAACGCCATGCGTGCCGGCGCCGAATCTGTCTGGGGCGCAGCGACGTTGGCCGGCCGGACCGTCGGCGTCGAGGGTGTCGGCAAGGTCGGCCGGGAACTCATCGCACTGCTGCTCGCGGATGGCGCGGACGTGTACGCCACCGACGTGAACGCCGCTGCGCTGCTGCGCCTGTCGAATGACCACCCGTCGGTGCGCCTTCTCAATTCGGTTGCCGACGCCCCGGTCGATGTCTATGCTCCGTGTGCCCTCGGGTCTACTCTGACGCCTATGAGCGCTGACACCATCGAGGCGAAGCTGATTTGCGGTGCCGCAAACAACCAGCTCGCGACGCCGGACGTCGAGCTGTTGCTCGGCCGCCGCGGGATCACCTGGGTACCTGACTACGTCGCCAACGCCGGCGGCCTCATTCAGGTGGCCGGTGAACTGCACGGCGCGGACCGCACCGCCGTCGAGGGCGACGTGACCCGGATCTACGACCGCTGCCGCGACATCATCGCCACCGCGCGCGAGACGGGCATCAGCATCGGCGCCGCCGCGAACCTGTTCGCCGAACAGCGGCTCGACGGGGCCATCTGATGGGCGCCGGCGGCGGGCTTTTCCGCACCAAGTCGGTCGAGCAGTCGATCCGGGACACCGATGAACCCGACTCGAAGCTCCGCAAAGATCTGACGGCAAGGGATCTCACTGTTTTCGGCGTGGCCGTCGTCATCGGCGCCGGCATCTTCACCCTTACCGCTCAGACCGCGGGCAACATGGCGGGGCCGGCCGTGTCGGTCGCCTTCGTCATCGCGGCGATCACATGCGGGCTCACCGCGCTGTGCTACGCCGAGTTCGCCTCGACTGTGCCCGTCGCCGGCAGCGCCTACACCTACGCCTACGCCACCTTCGGTGAGCTGGTCGCGTGGATCATCGGCTGGGATCTGATCCTCGAGTTCGCGCTCGCGGTATCCGTTGTCGCCAAAGGCTGGTCGCAGTATCTCGGCCACGTCCTCGGTGGGACGGTGTCACCGGTGGTGCACCTGGGGTCCGTCAAGTTCGACTGGGGTGCGCTGGTGATCATCGCCATCGTCGGTGTGCTGCTGGCGACCGGAACGAAGCTGTCATCGCGGGTTTCGGCCGTCGCCGTGGCGATCAAGCTGTCCGTGATCGTGCTGATCCTCGTTGTCGGTGCCACCTACTTCAAGGCCTCGAACCTCACCCCCTTCATCCCGGCGGCGCAGCCCTCGGCGAAGGCGGATGGCGTACACCAGTCCATGCTGGCCTGGCTCACCGGAACCGGCGGCACGAGCTTCGGGTGGCTGGGTCTGCTGACCGCGGCCAGCATCGCGTTCTTCGCATTCATCGGCTTCGACGTGGTCGCCACCGCGGCGGAAGAGACCCGCAACCCGCAGCGCGACGTCCCGCGCGGCATCTTCGGCGCGCTGGCCATCGTCACCGTCTGCTACGTCGCGGTGTCGTTCGTGCTCACCGGCATGGTGCCGTACACCGAACTGCAGGGAGAAAATGCCACCCTCGCAACGGCATTCGCCCTCCACGGTGACACCTGGGCCAAGAACATCATCTCCATCGGCGCATTGGCGGGCCTGTCGACCGTCGTCATGGTGATGTTCCTCGGCCAGACCCGCGTCCTGTTCGCCATGTCCCGCGACGGCCTGCTCCCCAAGCGGCTTTCGCACACCGGCAAGCACGGCACCCCGGTGCGATTGACGGTCATCGTGGGCGTGGTGTGCGCGGTGCTGGCGGCGTTCGTGGACTTCGGCACCCTCGCGGGCATGGTCAACATCGGCACGCTCGTCGCCTTCATCCTGGTGGCGATCGGAGTGCCGATCCTGCGCCGCACGCGGCCCGATCTCAAACGCGGCTTCCGGGTGCCTCTCGTGCCGCTCGTCCCGATCCTGGCTGCGCTGTCGTGCCTGTGGCTGATGATCAACCTGGAGGTCGAGACCTGGCTTCGGTTCGTCGTGTGGATGGCCGTCGGCGTCGCGCTGTACTTCGTGTACGGCAGGTCGCACTCGAAGCTCGCGCAGCGGAAGGCCGAGGCGCACAAGCACCTCAACGTCACTCAGATCGCGGCGTGAGCATCAGCTGCAGGTAACGCGAATCTCGAAGGGCTTGGTCACCATCACGGGCGGTAGCGCTGCCGTCACCCCGGTAGCGCTACCGCTGATGACGTAGGTGTCGCCGTCCTTGGACGCCGTGGCCTCGCCGCCCGACATGCCCTGCTGATAGCCGAGAATGACGCCGTTGACGTTGCCCAGGATCACCGAGTGCACCGTGGCGGCGTCCGGTGTCAGCACCACCGCCACTCCCGAGGCCTTCTGACCGATGGCGATGTTGAAGTTTCCGACGGCGTTGGTACAGACCACGTTGCCCGTGATGTTCTGACGCACCCCGTCGACGGTCACCTCGGCCTGGCCGGGCGGCGGATTGCCGGTCGGCGGTTGGGTGGGCGAGGCCGTCGTCGACGATGCCGGCGATGACGTGGACTTGGTGGTGGTGGTGCTGCTGCTCGAGCTCGTCGTCTCCGACGGCGGTTTCTCGCCACCGCAGCCGGCGATCCCCACGACAACCGCCATGCTCACCGCACCGATCGCAACCTGTCGCCTCATGGCACCCCTCTTGTTGTCGTCGCCAATCCCGATTCACCACATCTACGCCGTTGAACCGGTCGCCGCATTTCTTCTCTGAGATGCGACGACCGGCTCATTCCGGTGGCTACGGCAACCTGCCTACATCGGCATGAAATTGCCGAACCACCAGAAGCCCCAACGCTCGATGGCCGGGCTCCACACCACGGACGCACCCGGGGCCCACCACGGCGGGTTCGGTTGGACCGGCGCCCAGGGCGGCGGAATCGCCGGGGGGACATTCGGTTCGGCGCTCGCGACGCCGCTGCCC
Source organism: Mycobacterium sp. SMC-13 (assembly GCF_045311035.1). Taxonomy (NCBI): domain Bacteria; kingdom Bacillati; phylum Actinomycetota; class Actinomycetes; order Mycobacteriales; family Mycobacteriaceae; genus Mycobacterium; species Mycobacterium sp. SMC-13. Next base: position 207,760 of record NZ_JBJIAI010000009.1, on the reverse strand, counting down.
AGGGTGCTCGGCGACACGGTCGCGATTCCGCCGGCCACGCCGAACAAGCCGGCCGCCAGACTGCCGGCGACGGTGGCCGCTGCTGCCAGTTGTTTGATGGTCATTGTCTCGTCCTTGCCTCGACTGCATGGCCTCATGCGTCAAGGTCCGCGACGGATGCGACATCGCATTCCTACCTGGCGAGCGTGCCCGACCCCCGAACGAGCGGACCTGGCGCCGTAGGCAATTGGTGAATACCCCACGGCGCCAGCGGTAAACGGGTCTGCGGTCAGTCGAGGCAGAACTCGTTGCCCTCCACGTCCTGCATGACGATGCACGACTCGTTGATGTCGTCGGCGGGAAGCAATCGCACGCGGACCGCACCGAGCGCGATCAGCCGTTCGCACTCCGCCTCGAGCGCGGCCAGTCGTTCGTCCCCGGCCAGACCGGTGGCCACGCGCACGTCCAGGTGCACGCGGTTCTTCACCGTCTTGCCTTCGGGTACGCGCTGGAAGAACAGGCGCGGGCCGACGCCTTCGGGATCAACGCACGCGAACTTCGAACCTCGATGTTCGGGTGGCAGTGCGTGGTCGAAGTCGTCCCACGATGCGAATCCCGGCGGTGGCGGCGGTACGACGTATCCCAGCACGTCGCACCAGAACCGCGCCACCCGCTCGGGTACCGCGCAGTCGAAGGTGACCTGAAACTTCTTGACATCAGCCATCATTCGCCCTCAGTGGTTCAGCTTACGAAGGCCGGCGACGGTGTCGGCCAAGGTGATGCGTGGATCGCGGTAGGTGACACCGAGTTCGCGCTCGCTCGGGGTGTCGTCCGAGTCGGGCATCTGGGTGTAGTACTGCATCGCGGCTTCGGTGAACGGCGTCTGGAACGGCAGCAATGGTCCCAGCCGATCAAGTACCTGGCCGGCCAGCCGCAGCACCGTGTCGGGAACCGGAACGGAGAACATGGTCTTGTCGCCGACTTCGCTCAACAGCCGAGCCAGCTCGTCCACCGGGATCCGATGGCCGCCGGCCATGTAGCGGCGGGGTCCCTTGCCCGGCTCCAGCAACGCCGCGTGGAGCTCGGCCAGATCCCGACCGTCGACCACCGTCCAGGCCGCGCTGCGGCCGGGAATCGCGCCGAGTTGAAGTGCCTGCGCCACGCCTTCGCCGGCCTCGCCGAACTGGTTGCCGACCGGCGGACCCATGACCATGCCGGGATAGGTGATGTTCACCGGCGCCCCGGCGTCCTGCATGCCGCGGGCGTAGATCTCGACCTGGGCTTTGGACCGTCCGTAGCCGTCGGTGCCGCCGAACACCGGAAGGTCGGCCTCGAGCTTGTCCACGTCGGGATTGAACAGCGCGGTGATGCTCGAGACGTGGATGATCGGATCGAGGCCCAGTTCGACGGCGCCGCCCAGCACGTTGCGCGCACCGTCCATGTTGGTACTCAGCATCTGCGCCGCCTGGTTCGGATCGGTGGCGACCAGCGCCGCGGCGTGCAGCACGGCGTCGCACCCGTCCAGCGCGCGCAGCACCGAGTCGCGATCGGTGATGTCGCCGACCACGTGGTCAGAGACGTCGACGCCCAATTGGGCCACGCTGGTCTGCAACCGAGCCGCGTTGCGCACCAGGAACCGGACCGAATGCCCCTTGTCCGCAATGGCTTTCGCACTCCAACCACCGACGAACCCGGTCCCGCCCGTGACCAGCACCCGCATGACGCCTACCCCCTCCGAAGTGAACTGCCGCTGCCCAGACGCTAGTACCTGCCTTCACGCCGCAGGGTGGATCCGCGCGATGTGGACATCACGCGTGCAGATGCGCGGTGCTTCGGGCCCCGGTGGCGCGGTGGAGGTGTGGACGGCTAATACGTTCGACCACGCCAGCTGACAAGTGGCACAACCGTAGGCTGCCACCGTGCACATCGACGTGATGACGGTTCCGCAGCCCTTGGCTCAGATGGGCACACTCGCCCAGCGCGCCCACGCCGCCGGATTCTCCGGTCTCCTGCTGACCGAGACGGGCCGGACCGCATATCTGAGTGCGGCCGTCGCGTCCCAGGCCGCTCCCGGACTCGAGCTGTCCACCGGTGTCGCGGTCGCGTTTCCGCGCAGCCCCTTCGTCACGGCGGCCTCGGCGTGGGAGCTCCAGGAAGCCACCGGCGGCAGGTTCCGGCTCGGTCTCGGCACCCAGGTGCGGACGCACGTGGTGCGGCGCTACGGCATGCCGTTCGAGCAGCCGGGCCCGCGGCTGCGCGATTATGTGCGCGCCGTGAAGGCGTGTTTCACGGCTTTCCGGACCGGCAAGCTCGACCATCACGGCGATTTCTACGACCTGGACTTCATCACGCCGCAGTGGAGCCCCGGACCGATCGATGCGCCCGATCCCAAGGTCGACATCGCCGCGGTGAATCCGTGGATGCTGCGCATGGCCGGCGAGGTCGCCGACGGCGTGCACATCCACCCGCTCGGCGAACCGGGCTACGTCACCCGCCACGTGCTGCCCAATGTGGCCGCCGGAGCCGAGAAGGCGGGCCGCTCCCCCGCCGACATCGACACGATCATCCCGGCCATGACGATCGTCGGCGACACCGACGAAGAACGCCACAACGAACGCGAATTCGTGCGCGCCAGCATGAGCTTCTACGGCAGCACCCCGAACTACGCCTTCATCTGGGACGAAGCCGGTTTCGACGGCACCACCGCGCGGTTGCGGGAGAAGCAGAAGGCGGGCGACATGGCCGGCATGATGGCGCAGATCACCGACGACCACATCGCCGCTTTCGTCACCGAGTCGACGTGGGATGACCTGGCGGACAAGCTGATTGCCAGATACGAGGGCGTCGCGACCCGCGTCGTCCTCTACAACGCCCTCGGCGGGACGGACCGTTTCGAGCGGTACGGCGAGATCGCCCGGCGGTTGTCAGCGCGCTAGCGTCGACTAACCCTGCACGGTCGGGCGGATGGTGATGTCCCCGATCTCGACGTCGTGCGGCTGCTCCATGGCGAAGGCGATCGCGCGGGCGACCGCCTCCGGCGGCAGCCCGAAGTCATCCATGTTGCGACGGATCTGGTTGCGAAGGGCCGGGTCGTCGATCGCGGCGTCGAGCTCGGTGCGGACGAAGCCCGGCGATATCGACGTCGTTCGTACGACGCCGTCCGTCGACTCCTGCCGCAGACCTTCCATCAGGGTTCGCACCGCGTTCTTCGCGGCCGCGTAAACCGCCTGCCCCGGAACGATTTTCAGCCCTGCCGTGGACACCGTCGTGATGAAGTGCCCGGCACCCTGTCGCCGGAACACCGGTAGCGCCGCGGCGATGCCGTGGAGCACGCCGCGCAGGTTGACGTCGATCATCTGCGACCAGCCGTCGGTGTCCAGGTCGGCGACCGGACCGATCTTGCCGATGCCGGCATTACTCACCAGGACATCCAGCCGACCGAACGCGTCCACCGCGGCGGCCACCAGTGCGTCGACGTCGGCCCGGTGTGTCACATCGGTCGGGCACGTGACCACCTGCCCGCCGGCGGCGCGGATCGCAACGCCCAACTCGTCGAGCCGGGCACCCCGGCGGGCGCCGAGAACCACCACCGCGCCCCGTTCGGCGAGCAGCCGGGCTGTTGCTTCGCCGATGCCACTGCTGGCGCCCGTGATGGCGACGACTTTGCCTGCGATACCGGTCATCTCAGCCCTGTCTACGCGCCGTGCCCCGGGCTGAGATCCTTCACATCGTCGAAGAACACCGGCTTGCCCCCGGTGCCGGAATCACCGCCCGCGACAGGTGCCAGCAGATGACCCACGTGGTCGCCCATGTCGAATCTCGCGATGATCTCGCCGACGAACCAGGCCAGCGCGGAATCGAGGACCGCAGAGCCTTCCGGCCCGACATGCCAGGCGCAGCGCTCGAATTTGTCGACGGCATCGCCCGTCTCACCGCCGAACAGCTCGGCCAGCTTCAACTCGTCGCGCGGCAGCAGGTGCACCGCAAGGTGAGTGGCCGTCCGCGCGATCGAGGTCGTGTGATTCGCCGTGGACAGCCCGACGAGGAACCTCGGCGGGTCGATGCTGGCCTGCGTGGCGAAGCCCACCAGGCATCCGGCGGTCTGACCGCCGGCCTGCACCGTGACCACGAACATCGGGTAGTCGAGCAGGTCGACGAAATCATCAAATGCGGTCTCTGGTTTCATCACCGGTCCTGGCCTCGGGTTTTGGGATACCGGAGTTGGGGTAGCCACTGCTCATTCTTGCAAACCGTCAACGGGTGCCGTCGATGGTCGATACCGGAGATGGGAGTCCTGCGTGAAGGCAGTTACCTGGCATGGCCGACGAGACGTCCGAGTCGACACCGTGCCCGACCCCGAGATCGAAGCGCCCACCGACGCCATCATCGAAGTCACCTCGACCAACATCTGCGGATCGGATCTGCACCTGTACGAAGTGCTCGGGGCGTTCATGCACGAGGGCGACATTCTCGGGCACGAACCCATGGGCATCGTTCGCGAGGTCGGCAGCGACGTCGACGGGTTGTCCGTCGGTGACCGGGTCGTCGTGCCGTTCCAGATTTCCTGCGGGCACTGCTACATGTGCGGCCAGCAGCTCTACACCCAGTGCGAGACCACGCAGGTTCGCGACCACGGCAAAGGTGCCGCGCTGTTCGGCTATTCGGAACTGTACGGGCAGATACCGGGCGGCCAAGCCGAATACCTCCGCGTGCCGCAGGCCCAGTTCACCCACATCAAAGTGCCTGAGGGACCGCCGGATTCGCGATTCGTCTACCTGTCGGACGTGCTGCCCACGGCGTGGCAGGCTGTCGCCTACGCCGACATTCCCGACGGCGGTAGCGTCACGGTGCTCGGGCTGGGGCCGATCGGCGACATGTGTGCGCGCATCGCTCAGCATCTCGGCTATCGGGTGATCGCCGTCGACCGGGTTCCGGAACGGTTGGCGCGGGCATCGGTGCGCGGTATCCACACCGTCGACCTCGACACCGTCGACGGCAGCATCGGCGACACCATCCGGGCGCTGACCGACGGCCGCGGCACCGACTCGGTGATCGATGCGGTGGGCATGGAGGCCCACGGATCGCCTGTGGCCCAGGCACTTCAGCGCATGACGGCGACGCTGCCCGACATGGTGGCAAAGCCGATGATGCAGAACTTCGGGGTCGATCGACTTCATGCGCTCTACTCGGCCATCGACATCGTCCGCCGCGGCGGGACCATCTCGTTGATCGGCGTGTACGGCGGCATGTCGGACCCGCTGCCGATGATGACGCTGTTCGACAAGCAGATCCAGCTGCGCATGGGCCAGGCCAACGTCAAGAGATGGGTCGACGACATCCTGCCGCTGCTCGGCGACGACGATCCGCTGGGCGTCGACACCTTCGCCAGTCACGTTCTGCCCCTTGATGATGCACCACATGCCTACGACATCTTCCAGAAGAAAACGGACGGTGCCGTGAAGGTGATGCTCAAGCCGTGAGCGGAAGGACCGATGACACTACCCCGAATGCAACCCGACCCGGGCGCCATCGCCGAGGCGAGAGCCATCGTCGGCGCCGTGGCGTCGGCCTTCTCCCATCAGGTCGTGGGCCAGGAGCACCTGCGTGAGACGATGCTCGTCGCGCTGCTCGGTGGCGGTCACCTGCTGATCGAGAGCGTTCCCGGTCTCGCCAAGACCACCGCGGCGCGCGTTCTTGCCGCGTCTGTCGGTGGCAGCTTCCGCCGCATCCAGTGCACGCCGGACCTGTTGCCCAGCGACATCATCGGCACGCAGATCTTCGAGGCCGACACCAACACGTTCACCACCCAACTGGGCCCGGTGCACGCCAACATCGTGTTGCTCGACGAGGTCAACCGCTCGAGCGCCAAGACGCAGAGCGCCATGCTCGAAGCGATGGAGGAACGTCAGACCACGATCGCCGGCGTCGAATACCCGATACCCGAGCCGTTTCTCGTCATCGCCACCCAGAACCCCGTCGACCAGGAAGGCACCTATCCCCTGTCGGAGGCCCAGACCGACCGCTTCATGCTCAAAGAGCTCGTGCACTATCCGTCGATCACGGACGAGATCGAGATCATCGACCGCATGGACGCCGGGCGGTACGACCGCGCCCGTCATCCGGCCCCCGTGGTCTCGCTCGACGACGTCCGGCGGGTGCAGGAGATCGTCCGCTCGGTCCACCTCGATCGCGCGCTCGTCGCGTACGCGAGCCGACTGGTCGACGTCACGCGCAGCCCCGCCCAACACCTACCGTCGCACCTCGCCCGACTCGTCGAATACGGCGCGAGCCCCCGCGCAACCATCGCCTTCTGCCGCGCCGCACGCGCGCTCGCCGTCATCCACGACCGCGGACACGTTGTTCCCGAGGATATTTCGATGCTCGCACACCGCGTGCTGCGGCATCGACTGATCCTCGGCTTCGAGGCCGCGAGCGCTCGGATCACGCCTGACGCAGTGGTCGACGCGGTACTGCAGACGGTCCCGGTGCCGTGAGGCCGACATGGGGAAACACCTCGACGCCGCGAAAATCCACATCGGCCGTGACCCGGGCAGCCTCCTGGAAGGCGGCCGCTACGCGCTGATCCACACCCGGAGCCTCGAGTTCGACGAACTACGCCCCTACGTCCCGGGCGACGACGTCCGGGACATCGATTGGAAGGCGAGTTCCCGGTCCGGCCACACCCTCATCAAGCAGTTCGTGTCCGAGAAGCACCACAAGATCGTGGTGGTCGCCGACGCCGGCCGAAACGTGTCGGCGCTCGCGCCATCGGGAGAGCTCAAGAAGGACATCATCATGCACGTCATCGGCGCGATCGGGCTCATGACGCTGCGCCGATCCGACGAGATAGGCCTGGTGGCGGGAGACCGCCGTGGTTGTATCGACACCCGCCTGCGGCGTGGCGAGACGCATATCGAGCGCATGCTGCACCACTACCTGCAGCTCGCCGGCGAATCCCCCGCTCGCAGCGATCTGCTGGTCCAACTGAAATGGCTGGCCACGCATTACCGCCACCGGCTCCTGGTCTTCATCGTGTCCGACGAACCCGAGATCAGTGACGCGTTGCAGAACGTGCTGCGCTCACTGACCGCCCGGCACGACGTCCTGTGGGCGCTGGTGACCGACATGCCACCGGTGGGATCCGGAGCCGGCCGCAGCTACGACGCCGCCGATGGACAGTTCCTGCTACCGCCGTCCGCACTCGACCGCGCCGTCACCGAAGCCTACCGGCGATCGGAAGACGAACGGCGCCAGAATCTTTCGGAGTTTCTGACCGTGTCCGGCGTACCGCATGCGCGAATCGGCGCGAGCACCCAGATCAAACCCGCCCTGACGGCGATGACGGGGGTCTACGCACGTGCCAGATGACGATCTGCTGCGCTACGTGGTCGGCCCCGAGCCCTATTCCGGGTGGTGGCCGTGGCTTTCGGCTGCGCTGATCGTCTGTGTAATCGCCTGGTATGCCTGGCTTTTCAAGGCGACGTCAGCGTCCCGCCGGATCGGCGACGTGCGGTTGATCCGAGTCGTGCGGGACGAGATGATCAAGCTGCGCGCGGTCCGGGACATTCGCGGCATCGCCAGGCGCCATCGATCGGGCGACCTCTCGGCGCCGGCTGCCGGGGCGGCGCTGAGCCGAGAAGTCCGCCGGTTCCTGCACGCCGCGACCGGGCTCCGCGTGCAGTACATGCACGTCGGCGCCATCGCAGCCGGCCCGGCCGGCGCCGCCGCACCGCTGCTGTCCGAACTCGTCGACGTGCAATTCAATCCGCGATCGGACGTCGATGTCGACGATGCCTGCGCGACCGCCGAAGGGCTGGTCAGGCGATGGAGCTGACCTGGCGGATTGCGGCGATCATCGGGTTCGTCGCGCTGGCGGCGTGCGTGGCGGTGGCCGTGCTCTGGCCACACCGCCAGCGTCCCGGCGATCTCAAACCGCTCGCCAACACCGGCCGCCTGACGCGGCTGCCCGAATACCGCCGGGCACAACGCCGGAACACGATCTCGGTGTGGTCCGCCGTCGTGCTCCTCGTGGTGGGTTTCGGTGCCGCCGTCGTGGCCACGGCACGACCCACGGGTCTGCCCACGCTCGATCGCCGGTCCGAAGCCGCTGCGCCGCAGGACATCATGATCTGCGTCGGCGCCCCGGTCTCCGATTCCCCCGTCAACGCGACGCTGCAGTTCTTCGCCGATGCGGCCCGGGAGTACCGCACCGAGCGGATCGGGCTGACGTCTGCCAATCGCCGTGTCGTCCCGTTGACTCGGGACTACCAGTACGTGGCCGCGGAGTTCACCGCCTATGGTCGGCAGATCAAGCGCAGCGACGCCAGACCGTTCGTCGCGCCCGTCCGCTACACCGGCTACACCCCGAACATCGAAGACCTCCTCGCGCTGTGCATGACCGGGTTCCCGCCGGCCGCCAAGGGCACGGCGACGCGCAGGTCACTCATTTACGTCGGGCCAGACGCTTCGAGCGGAGAGGCCGGCCGGCTGTTCGACGGCGCCGCGCTTCGAGACCTGGCTGCCACCAGCAAGATCCAGGTGAACGCACTCATCGTCGGCGCCGATGGGGGCACCGTTTCCGGCCTCGTGCACGACACCGGCGGCAGGTCGCACCCTGCCACTGATATCGGTGCGTCGTTGCGCGACATCACCCGCCATCCGCCCCCGGCCGATCGGACGAACGTCGCCGCCACACCGACAGAGACTCCGGACATCGCACTCGTGGTCGCCCTGCTCGCCGCCTGCGGTGCCGCATGGTGGCGACGGCGAAGCACCGAACACACCGGTTGGCGGACGTGGCGCTGGGCCGGATTCGGCCTGACCGTGGTGCTGTTGATCGCCGCCGGCACGCGCCCGGCGATCGGGGCGACACCCCCGCCGCCCCAGACCGCAGGCGCGCTCGAACCGAATGTCTTCCTGGTCGTCGACCGCTCGGCGGACATGGCGGCACCGGGACCCGACGGCCGCTCACGCGCGGCCGAGGCGAGTGCCGACATCGCGCAACTGATCGACCGCTATCCGACCGCGCGGTTCGCCGTCGTCGGATTCGCGTCCGGCCCAGCAGTGGAATGGCCGCTCTCGGCCGACGCGTGGAGTCTGAAGCCGGTCGTGACGGCTCCCATCACCTACCCCACACCGGAACCGGCACATACCGACGCCGGCGCGGCAAGTACGGTGCTGCGCTACCAGCTGCTCAGCGCAGCCCAGCAATACCCGGACGCCAAGAACCTCGTGTATTACCTCGGCGCGGGGACACCGGAATCCGCCACTCCGCAAAGGGAATTCGATCTACCGGAAGGTGTGGTCGCCGGCGGGGCCGTGATCGGTTACGGCGACGACGCGGTCCCCTCGCTACGGGCCGTTGCCGAGCAGATCGGGGTGCCGTATGTGCCGCGGCCCGCGGCCGGGCTGCCGCCCGAGGCGCTCACCGACGTCGCCCGCCCCGTCCAATCGCCCATCGGCTCGGGTCACAGTGGAACGGAACTCTACTGGGCGCTCTCAGGGCTCGCCGCCATGCTGCTTCTCATCGAACTGTTCCTGACGTTGCGGGAAGCGGCCCGCACCCGACTGGACCGGGTACGACTGTGAACACCGACCGACGAAAGCTGCGTCGCCGACTGCTCCTGGGCTCGGCGCCCGTCGTCGCCGCGGTGCTGATCCTCGCCGCGAAGCTGGCAACTGTCGCTGTCGTCGGCGACTCGGCGGTCACCGACTATGCGAACCGGGACACCGCCGCGCTGTCCGACGACGTCGCAATCCTGCGCCAGTTCAACGTGATCGAACCGGGCCGGACGTCGTACGCCGGCGGAAGCCTCGCGGTACTGCAGCACCGGCTCGGCGATGCCGACCGCGAATTCGGCCGCGCCCTGGCGCAGACCCCGGCCGACCGGTCGTGCCCGGTCCGGGTCAACCTCGAGCTGATCCGCGAAACCCTCGGCGATCAAGCTGCCGCAGCGGGCGACCGCGACGCGGCCGTCCGGCAGTACACCGCCGCCAGGGATGTGGTCACGCACGCGCCCGCCGACTGTTTCGCGGGCAACGCCGACCCCGATGCGCAGCGGCGCCGGATCCGCGCAGAGGCCCTGCCCCGGCTGGACGCCAAGCTCGCCGAGGCCGGCCCGCCGCCGGCCGCGCCGCCCCCACCCCCTCCGGCAGCACCGCCCCCGGCGCCGCCGCCCGCGGCCGGGGATGCCACGTCGACCCTTCCGCCACCGCTGCCCCCGCCGGACGGCGCCGACCCGATGCAAGGGCTGCAACAGATCCTGCGCGACGCGGCACGGTGACATCGGCAGGTGTGCCCGCGGTGACGTCTGGGTATGCACCATCGATGAGTGACACCGCTCTGTTGATCATCGACATGTTCAACGACTACCGGCACGAAGACGGTGAGGAACTTGCGGCGAATGTCGCCGAGATTCTCGATCCGTTGCACCGGCTGCTGACGGCGGCCCGATCACACCATGGTGTGGACGTCCTGTACGTCAACGACAACCATGAAGATTTCAGCGTCGGCGGCGAAGGCATCGTCGACGTCGCGTTGTCCGGGAGCCACCCCGAGCTCGTCAAGCCGCTGGTGCCGACACAGGGCAGCACCTTTCTGACCAAGGTGCGGCACAGCGTCTTCTACGCCACCGCTCTCGACTACCTGCTGCGGCAGCGTGGCGTCACCAGGCTGATCCTGACGGGTCAGGTCACCGAACAGTGCATTCTCTACAGCGCCCTCGACGGGTACCTGCGGCACTACGACGTCATCGTCCCACCCGACGCGGTCGCGCACATCGACCCGCAACTCGGTGACGCGGCGCTGAAGATGATGCGGCGCAACATGGGCGCCGAGATCATCGAATCCACGCGGTGTCTGCCCTGACGCGTCGGGCGCGCGTGTACCGACCGTGACACCGGGTATGCGCCCTGTGTGAACACGACACCACCGATAACCCCCATGGACACCGTGGCCGAAGTCGCGGCCCGTCTGCGCGTGGATTCGATCCGGTCCAGCACCAGTGCCGGATCCGGTCATCCCACGTCGAGCATGTCAGCCGCGGATCTCGTCGCCGTGCTGATCACCCGTCACCTGCGCTATGACTGGCGCGATCCGGCCGCCGTCACCAACGACCATCTCATCTTCTCGAAGGGCCACGCGTCACCGCTGTTGTATTCGGCCTTCGCGGCCGTCGGCGCGATCACCGACGAAGAACTGGTCGACGGCTACCGCAGGTTCGGGCAGCGCCTGCAAGGTCACCCCACACCGGTACTGCCGTGGGTGGACGTCGCGACAGGCTCGCTCGGTCAGGGACTGCCCGACGGCGTCGGACTCGCGCTGGCCGGGAAATACCTCGACGGCCTTCCGTACCGGGTGTGGGTGCTGTGCGGTGACAGCGAGATGGCCGAAGGCTCCATGTGGGAAGCGCTCGACAAGGCGTCGTACTACAAGCTGGACAACCTGGTCGCCCTCATCGATGTGAACAGGCTGGGACAGCGGGGCCCGACGGACCTCGGCTGGAACGTCGCGGCCTACGAGCGGCGCTGCCAGGCGTTCGGCGCCCGGACGGTCGTCATCGACGGCCACGACCTCACCGCGATCGATGAAGCCATGGCCGGCGTCGGTACTGCGGAAGCAGTGGACCGGCCGACGGTGATCATCGCCAAAACCATCAAGGGCAAAGGGTTCTCGGAGGTGGAGGACAGCCCGGACTGGCACGGCAAACCGTTGCCCGAAGACATGGCCGAACGGGCCATCGCCGAACTCGGTGGCCGGCGCCGACTGATCGTGCGCAGCCTCGAGCCACCGACGCCCGCTCCGGCAGAGGAATGGCGGGCGGCCGAGCCCGTCGACCTACCCACCTACGAACTCGGTGCGGACATCGCCACGCGAAAGGCCTACGGTGACGCGCTGGTGTCGGTCGGCAGTCGCAACCGGCACGTGGTCGCACTCGACGGCGAGGTCGGAAATTCCACCCACGCAGGCGAATTCGCGCGGGCATTTCCCGACCGCTACTTCGAGATGTTCATCGCCGAACAGCAGCTGGTGGCCGCGGCGACGGGCCTGAGCGTCCGCGGATACGTTCCGTTCGCCTCCACGTTCGCCGCGTTCCTGACGCGCGCCTACGACTTCATCCGTATGGGCGCGATCTCGAACGCGAATGTGAAACTTGTCGGCTCCCACGCCGGCGTCGAAATCGGCGCGGACGGCCCATCGCAGATGGCACTCGAAGATCTGGCGATGATGCGCGCCGTCCACGACGCCGTCGTGCTGTACCCGAGTGACGCCACCAGCACCGTCGCACTGGTGCAATCGATGGCCGAGACACCGGGAATCAGTTACCTGCGCACCACGCGCGGCGCCTACCCGGTGCTGTACGACGCCACCGAGGAGTTTCCGGTGGGCGGCGCCAAGCTCCTGCGCGTATCCGATCACGATGACGTCACCTTGATCGGTGCCGGTGTGACGGTGCACGAATGCCTCAGCGCCGCAAACGAACTCGCCGGGGAAGGCATCACCGCGCGGGTCATCGACTGTTACTCGATCAAACCGCTCGACGCGGCCACCGTCGCCGCGGCCGTCGCCGCCACCGGTGGCCGCGTCGTCGTCGCCGAGGACCACCACCCCGAGGGCGGTCTCGCGTCGGCGGTTCTCGATGCGCTCGTCGCTCACGATCTTGCCGATATCCGCCTCGCGCATCTGGCTGTCCGCGGCATGCCCGGTTCCGGCACGACACGCGAGCTGCTCGCCTGGGCGGGCGTCGACGCGGACCGCATCCGGGAAGCCGCGACGACGTTGATCGCCAAGAGCGTTGTCGACAGCACGCCGCGCTGAAGTTCGGGCTTGCGACAATGGACGCATGGTCGAGCAGAGCCTGTGGATGCAGAAAGTCGAAGCCGATCCCGGCCACTCGCAGTGGTACATCGAACGGTTCCGGGCGCTCGCCCGCGCCGGTGAGGATCTCGTCGGCGAAGCCCGCCTGATCGACGCGATGGCTGCCCGCGGCTCGCGAATCCTCGACGCCGGCTGCGGCCCCGGCCGGATCGGCGGCTACCTCGCCGCGGCCGGGCACGAGGTGGTCGGGGTGGACGTCGACCCCGCTCTCATCGCGGCCGCCGAAGAGGATCACCCCGGACCGCGCTGGCTGGTGGGCGACCTCGCCGAACTCGACCTGCCGGCCCGCGGCATACCGGAGCCCTTCGACCTGATCGTGTCGGCCGGCAACGTGATGACGTTCGTCGCCCCGAGCACCCGCGTGCAGGTGCTCTCCCGGCTCCGCGCCCACCTGGCCGACAACGGCCGTGTGGTGATCGGGTTCGGCGCCGGACGCGATTACGAATTCAATCAGTTCTTCCAGGACGCCAGCCGAGCCGGCCTCACCCCGGATCTGCTGCTCTCCACCTGGGATCTGCGGGTGTTCACCGACAAATCCGACTTCCTGGTCGCAGTCCTCATCCCGATCCCGCCCGGGTAGCGTGACACCGGTGAACCTCTCTCGCGTGTCTTCCTCCGTTGCCCTGACCGCCTGCGCCGCCTCCCTCGCCGTCGCCCTCACCGCGTGTGGCTCGGACGAGAAGCCACCGGCGGCGACCACGACGCAGGCGCCGCTGGTGACCACGACCCCGAGCGCGGCGACCGCCCTCGACAACTCCTCGACCGCCGCCGCCCGCACCTGCCCGACGGCAGAAGGACAGGGCGGCGCACCCGAGTGGACGCTGAGCGGCGCCACCGGCAGCGTCGCCGTCACCGGATCCACCGATACCGCGGCTCCGGTCGTCAGCGTCAAGGGCCCGTTCAGCGTGAACCAGACCCAGGTGCAGACGCTCAAGGCCGGCACCGGACCCGTCGTCCCCGAAACCGCGACGGTCTCGGTCTGCTACGCGGGCTTCAACGGGCGTGACGGATCGAAGTTCGACAGCGCCTATGACCGCGGCGCCCCGGCCACCTTCTCCCTCCTGCGCGTCGTGCCCGGTTTCCAGAAGGCCATCGCCGGACAGAAGGTCGGCTCCACCGTCGCCGTCGCGATGACGTCGGCCGACGGCTACCCCGACGGCCAGCCGAGCGCGGGCATCGAGAAGGGCGACTCGCTGGTCTTCGCGATCAAGATCCTCGACGTGTCGAACTGACCGTCATGCTGCGGCGGTGCGGCGAACCTGTCATCAAGAACTTGGTTCATCGTTACCGCGAAACACCGTCGAGCAAAGGTGGCCCCGACCTCAACTGACGCCACAATAGAAGTGTTGGAGTGCCGCGCTGGGGAGGACAGCGCAGCACGACAGCGCAGCATGTCAGTAGGTCGCCGCTGCCGCGACGGGAGGATATATGCGCAGCTCTGTCGGCACCGTCACCGTCGTCATGGTCGCGGTTCTGACCGCCGGATGTGGTAGCACCGCCGGTACACCCGTGCCGGTGACCACGCCGCCGATGGTGGCCCGGCCCCTCGTCGAACGCGAACTGGACGGTCTGCTGCTCAACCCCGACCAGGTCAACGCGACCATGGGGTCGGCCGCCATGACGGTGCTCAGCGCTCAGTCCACGATGTCGGACAACAGCGCCACGATGGCACCGCCGGAGTGCCTCGTCATCGACGGCGCCGCGGAAGCCGCGGTGTACGCGGGCAGCGGCTTCTGGGCCGAACGCGAGCAGAGCATGAACGACGGGGACAAGTTCACCCACTACCTCAAGCAGGCTGTCGTCCTGTTTCCGACGCAGGACAAGGCGCAGGAGTTCTTCAACACGCAAGCGCAGCTATGGCCGGCGTGCAAGCAGTACACCCACACGCAGAGTCAGTCGCAGTGGTCGGTCGGGCCGATCACCAACGCGCACGACACCCTCAGCGTCGTCGCGACAGAACAAGACGCGGCCGCACCCGGATGGGCATGCGGCCGCGCCTTGGCACACAAGAACAACGTCATCATCGACATCAACACGTGCAGTCCCAATCCGGCGGACACAGCGGTCCAGATCGCCACCCAGATCGGCACCAACGTCGCGGCACGATGGTGACGGCGGTGGCTACCCGCCGTTGGTCACCGGGTTCGACGTCAACGGGATGAAGCCGTCGTTGATCCAGACGCCCCACCGGCCGCCCCAGGCCGAGGTCCACACGACGGGCTGACCGTCCCACACCTCAGCCGGCTTCTTCGGGGCCCACGGCGGGACCTCCTCGCCCAGCCCGGGCGCCGGTGGCGGCGGCTGCGCAGCAGCCAGCGGCATACCGAAGCCGAGCGCGGCCGCGGCGAGCGAACCCGCGACGGCGGCGGCGGACAAGGTCTTCTTGATCGAGGTCATGCACACGCTCCCCTGCGTAGACTGCGATTACTTAGCGTATGTAATCACATTACGCCGTCGAGTCAGTGCGATGGGGTCGGCGCGAATCCGGCAGCCGGCGGCGGCGCGCCGGGACCACCCGGCGCCGGCGTGGCCGGAGCCGCACCCGGGGCGTCGTAGTACCCGGGCGGCGGTGGGCCGTTCAGCGGGTAGTAGCCCGGAGGCAGCGCCGGTCCACCGGTCTTGGGCCCGGTGTCGACGATCGGGTTCGACGACGCCGGATCGGTCAGTGAAATGAACCCTGGTGGCAGCTTGGGCGCCGGCCCCGCACCGGGCGGTGGTCCGGGTGCCTCCTCGGGCGGCATGGTGAGCGCCTCGATCGGGTTGCCGCTGTGGAACGTGTGCCAGATGTCCCGGAGATAGCCGAGCTGACCCGGCGTACTACCGGCGCCGTACTGCGGGTTCTCGATCTCGGGGACCGTCGGAGCGCCGATCGGAGGCGCGGCCACCGGGCCGCTGGGACCGCTCGCAGGCTCCACGACGGGCTGGCCGGGTGCGGGTGTCGTCGGTGTGGCCGGGTCCGCCGCAGCCGGACCGGCCGCCGCGAGCGCACCGGCCAGCAGCACACCGCCGACTATCACCGGCGCGTGGAAACGCTGTCGCTCGGTCTTCAAATGCTCGTCCGTCCTTTCAACCGGCGTCCGTAACGGGTCAGGCTATCGCGTGTACCGGCCTCCGTCATCTCGTTCGGGCCTGAAAAGCCCGGTACGCCGACCTGATTTCCGCGACCCGCGCCGCAGCGATCCCCCACGGTTTGTCGACCCCGACGCGTTCGTCGAGGTCCCACAGCACACAGTCCTCATCCGGTCCGGCGACTTTTTCCCACGCGATGACCGTCCGCCGGAGTTGCTCGTGCATCGGCTCCGACACGGCGCCGGCGGGCGCCCCGCCTTCGGGATGATGGTGCAGGAACCGGCCGTAGGCCGTGTCACAGAAGGCCGAATACCTTGCGGTACAGAGGATCAGCCCGTGCCAGGCCTCGTCGACGGCGTGCGACGGCATGCCGATCACCTGACCGTCGCGCATGGCCACCCCGCAACACCGCAACCACTGCCGCAGGCCCTCCGTCACGAGATCCCGTGGCTGCCAAGGGCACGTCTTGTACACCGCGTCCGGCAACTCGAGCTCTGCCACCGCGGCGTTCATCCGGTCCAGCGGCCCCTGACGCGTGAATCGCACCCTGCAACTCTATGTCGCGGTCGGCAAGTCGAGATCGGCCATCGCGGCCCGTCGCCGGGCTTCCCAGCGCCGCAGCGCCACCCGGCACGGCTCCTCCAGCAGCGCGTAACTCACCGCGGCCACCGCGAAGCCGAACGTCGTCGTCAGGACCATCACGACCGGCAGCGCACCGGGGAACGTCGTCTGCCCGATCATGGCGAGCACCATGTCGAGGGCGGCGAGGTGCCAGAGAAACAGACCGTACGACCAGCGGCCGAGCGTCACCATCGGGGCGCTGGCCAGCACCCGGTGCGGGCTGTCCGGGGTGTCCAGGACCAGCGGCGCCAGCAGCGCGCCGGCAATGACCGCCCCCAGTGCCGTCCGCACGATGAACTGGCCGAGGGTCGCGTGCTGGTGCCCGGCCGGCATCGCCAACGGTGAGGCCGCCACCACGAATGCGACGACCGCCACCGCCATCAGGGTCGAGCGTTGCCGGGCCGACCGGTGCGCCCAGCCGTACGGCCGGAACATCCACTCCGCCAACAACATCCCCACGGCGAACCACGAGGCGTAGGCCGGTAGCCAGTTGAGCGGATTGGCGCCGTGATACGCCGGGATCGGCAGATAACCCCAGCCGAAACTCAGCAGCGCCACTCCGGTGATGACCGGAATTCGCAGCCGCAGCGACAGTTTCGCGACCAGGAGCGCCAACAGGGGCACCACGAGATAGAAGGCCATCTCGACCGACAGGCTCCACATCTGCGTGAGCCCGGCGATCAGCGTCTTGGGGACGAAGACCTGCGTCAGGGTCAGATTCGCGATCCAGACCGCCCGGTCCGCGCCGTGCGCGTCGGGCAACAGGGTCAGCACCGCGACCACCGTCAGCAGATACGCCGGCATGATCCGGACCAGCCGGGAGCGGTAGTACGGCGCCACCTCGGGTTCGGCCCGCAGCCCGTGCGCCGCGGCGGCGTGCGGGCGCCACAGCAGGAAGCCCGACAACGCGAAGAACACGGCCACCGACAGGTCGAAGCGGGCCAGCAACCGGCCGACGACACCGTCGGTGTAGCCCGTCTGCAACGCCACGTGCGTGAGCACGACCCCCAGTGCCGCGGCCGCCCGCAGGCCCTCGACCGCAGGCAGGAACCCGCGAGTGCCGCTGACGGGCTCGGGGGCCGGGGTGGTCATGCGCCCAGTGTGCCCGAGAAGTGCACTCAGCTACCGAAAAGCCCCGCATCGACGACCCGGATGACCGGTGCGCCGTCCGCGTCGGACGCGGCCAGGTCGACTTCCACGTCGATACCCCAGTCGTGGTCATGCGCCGGGTCGTCCAGGATCTGACGGACGCGCCACACGTCGGGCGCCCGGTCGAAGATCAGCATCGCGGGTCCCCGCGCATCGGCCCCGGTGCCGATGTCGTCGTGCTCGGCGAAGTACTGCTCCCCCACCGCTTCCCAGCGCTGCGCCGCCCACCCCGACCCGGAATCCAGGTCCCCGAGTTCCGCCCAGCGGCGGCGGGCCCACAGCTCGACGCGCCGGAACAGCGCGTTGCGGACCATCGCGGTGAATGCCCGCTCGTTGCCGGTCAGTGGCCGCACCGGCGCCATCACCGCCACCTCGTCGACCTGATCAGCGCTGGTCAACTGTTCCCATTCGTCGAGCAGGCTCGAATCGACCTGGCGCACAAGCTCACCCAGCCATTCGACGATGTCGGTGAGCTCATCGGTCCGGGCGGCGGCCGGCACTCCCGAGCGCAGCGCCTTGACGGCATCCGACAGGTAGCGCAGCACCGCGCCCTCGGTGCGGGTCAGGCCATAGGCACTGACGTACTCCTTGAACGTCAGTCCCTGTTCCCACATCTCGCGCACGACGGACTTCGGCGCCGGGTGGCCGTCGGCCGCCCACGGGTTGCTCCGGCAGTACACCTCGAAACAGTGCGCCAGCAGTTCATCGAGCGGACGCGGGTAAGTGATGTCGTCGAGCAGTTCGATGCGCTCGTCGTACTCGATGCCTTCGGCCTTCATCGCCGCGACGGCCTCACCCCGGGCCTTCTTCAGCTGCGCCGCGAGGATTTGGCGTGGGTCCTCGAGCGTCGCCTCGATCACCGAAACCACATCGCGCGCAAACGTTTCCGAGTCCGGGTCGAGCAGCTCGACGGCCGCGAGCGCGAACGTCGACAACGGCTGGTTCAGCGCGAAATCCGGCGGCAGGTCCACCGTGAGGCGGTACCGGCGCCCGTCCAGTTCCGGCTCGGCCAGGCGTTCCAGTACCCCGGCCTGCAGCAGCGAACGCGCGATGCCGACCGCCTCGCGGATGTGTCGCAGCTGCCTCTTGCGCGGCTCATGGTTCTCACTGAGCAACCGGCGCATGGCCAGGCAGGGATCACCGGGACGGTCGACGACGTCGAGGATCATCGCCGTGGACACCCGCATGTTGCTCGTGAGCGCCTCCGGCGCCGCCTCGACGAGGCGCTTCATGGTGTTCTCACCCCAGGGGACCATGCCCTCGGGTGCCTTGCGGCGCACCAGCTTTCGGCGCTTTTTCGGGTCGTCGGCGACCTTGGCGAACTGCTTGAGGTTCTCGACCTCGTGCTCGGGCGCCTGCACGACGACGGTGCCCGCGGTGTCGTAGCCGGCCCGCCCGGCACGGCCGGCGATCTGGTGGAACTCGCGGGCATTGAGCAGCCGGGTACGGGTGCCGTCGTACTTCGACAACGCCGAGAAGACGACGGTGCGGATCGGCACGTTGATGCCCACACCGAGCGTGTCGGTGCCGCAGATGACCTTCAGCAGCCCGGCCTGCGCGAGCTGTTCCACCAGCCGCCGGTACTTGGGCAGCATGCCGGCGTGGTGCACACCGATGCCGTGGCGCACCAGCCGCGACAGCGTCGAGCCGAACGCCGTCGTGAAACGGAAGCCGCCGATGTGGTCGGCGATGGCGGCCTTCTCCTCCTTGGTACTCACGTTGACGCTCATCAGCGCCTGCGCCCGCTCCAGCGCCGCCGCCTGCGTGAAATGGACGACGTAGATCGGTGACTGTTTGGTCTGCAACAGGTCGGCGATGGTCTCGTGCATCGCGGTCGTCGCATAGCTGTAGAACAGCGGCACCGGGCGTTCGGCGCCGGCCACCAGCGCGGTCGGGCGGCCGGTACGCCGGGTGAGGTCCTCGCGCAACACGGTCACGTCGCCGAGCGTCGCCGACATCAACAGGAACTGCGCCCTGGGCAATTCGAGCAGCGGCACCTGCCACGCCCAGCCGCGGTCGGGGTCGCCGTAGAAATGGAACTCGTCCATCACCACCAGACCGATGTCCGCGTCGGCGCCTTCCCGCAGCGCGATGTTCGTAAGGATCTCGGCCGTGCACGCGATGATCGGCGCACTGGCGTTGACCGCCGCGTCGCCGGTGAGCATGCCCACGTTCGCGGCGCCGAACACGTCGCACAGGGCGAAGAACTTCTCGCTGACCAAGGCCTTGATCGGCGCGGTGTAGTAGCTGCGCCGGTTCGCCGCGAGCGCGAAGTACACCCCGCCCGTGGCCACCAGCGACTTGCCGGAACCGGTCGGCGTCGCCAGGACGACGTTGGCGCCGCTGACCAACTCGATGAGCGCCTCCTCCTGCGCCGGGTACAGCGCCGTCCCCGCCGCCTCGGCCCACTCGGCGAACGCCGCGAGCAGTTCGTCGGGGTCAGCGCCCGTCGCGCGCAGCGCGGACAGGTCGGCGGGGTCGTCCAGGAGGGATATGCGGGGTGCCATCGTGGACACCAGCCTGCCCGATCACCGGACGCGCGTCAGCGGCGGGCAGGCTGCGCGCAGGCAAGATGGCTCGTGTGACGTGGTTGATCCCCGACGCGCTCATCGTGGCGCTGTCCCCCATGGCGGTCCTGCCGCCGGTGCTGCTCCTGCTGTACTCGGACCGGCCCCGCAGCACCGGCCTGACCTACCTGGGCGGGTGGCTCGCCGGGATGGCGGCCGTCATCAGCACGGTGGTGCTGGTATCGCCCGTCGGCCGGTCGCACGCCGCCGCGACCAGTTCGCGGTTGCAGCTCGGCATCGGCATCGCGCTGATCGTGCTCGGTGTCGTCACGTGGCTGCGGCGCGCGCACTACGCGCAGGCGACGGGCTGGCTGACGCGGCTGCAGTCCGCGTCGCCACTGGTCACCGGCGTCACCGGGGTGGTCTTCGCCGTCGCGAACCCGAAGTTCATCCTGGCGTGCGTCGCCGGCGGCGTGGCCATCGACGCGCTGCTGACCGCGCCCGTCGAAAAGGCCGGTGCCGTCGGCTTTTTCGTCGTACTGGCCGGCTCCACCACCGCCGCACCGATCCTGGCGCACCTGGTGGCCGCGCGGTACGCCGAGAAGGGCCTGGAGCGGATGCGCCACTGGGTGCAGGAACACACCGCCGCGATCACCGCCGTGACACTGACGGCCGTCGGCACGCTGCTGGTCGTGGTGGCCGGAATCCCCACCGCCGCAGCCGATCAGGTCGCCCGGCTCCGCCCCGTCGTGCTCGAACGGTTCGACCACGACCCCGTCGCGTTCACCGAGGGCATGTTCGTCGACGGACCGACGCTGTACGAGAGCACGGGCCTCGAAGGAAAGTCCGAGCTGCGCGAACTCGACGCCGACACCGGACAGCTGCGGCGCGCGGTCCCGCTGCCGCCGGCCTATTTCGGCGAGGGCATCGCCGATGCCGGCCCGCACCTGTGGCAGCTGACGTACGAGAACGGCGTCGCCATCGAATGGGACAAGGCCACGCTGACGATGCTGCGCGAGGTCCCGCTCGACGGTCAGGGCTGGGGCCTGTGCCGCACGGGTGACCGGCTGATCCGCAGCGACGGATCCGCGGTGCTGCGCTTCCACCGTCTCGACGACATGCGGGAAACAGGCACCCTCGCCGTGACCTACAACGGAATTCAGGTCACCGGGCTCAACAGCCTCGACTGCGCCGGAAACCGGATCTGGGCCAACGTGTTCCCGACCGACCAGATCATCGAGATCGACGCCAACACGGGCGTCGTCACCGCCGTCGTCTATGCCACCGGCCTGCGCGACGCCGCCTGGCAGGGCGACATCGGCGTCCTCAACGGCATCGCGCATCTCGGCGGCGCCGGCGGCAATGGGCAGTTCCTGGTCACGGGCAAGTACTGGCCGGCGGTCTACCGGGTGCGGTTCGAACCGGCGACAGCGGCGGAAATTCAGGTGCGCTGACGACTGCCGGATGTGACGATCAGCGCCATGCCGAGTTCACTGATCGAGGTCCGACGTCAGTACAGCCAGCCCGACGAGGTCGCCCTCATCGATGCCGTCCACGCGGCACTGGTCGCCGCGTTCCAGATCCCGGTCGGCGACAAGCACGTCCGGCTCCTGGTCCATGAGCCGCACCGGTTTTCGCACGCGCCGCATCTCGCGCATCCCGAGCGGTACACCCTGGTGACCATCGACTGTTTCGCCGGCCGGTCGGTGGACGCCAAGCGCGCGCTGTACCGCGAGATCACGGGCCGCCTCGGCGCCTTCGACATCCCCGCCGACCACATCACGATCCTGCTGCGCGAGAGTGCGCTCGAGAACTGGGGCGTCCGCGGCGGGCAGGCCGCCTGCGACGTCAACCTCGGCTTCGATGTGAATGTCTGATCGCGTATTCACGGCAGCCCCGCGGCGATAGGCTCGGAGAGCTCATCGGAAACCAGCTCAGCAAGGAGCAGTCCATGACTCTCGAAGCAGTGGCGACGTCGTTCGAGCAGAACGTCGCCGACGTGCAGGAGTATTTCGACAGTCCGCGTTTCGACGGCATCACGCGGCTCTACACCGCGCGTCAGGTCGTCGAACAACGCGGCACCATCCCGTCCGACTATCCGGTGGCCCGGCAGGCCGCCGAAGCGTTCTATCCGCGGCTGCGCGAACTGTTCGCGCAGAAGAAGAGCATCACGACGTTCGGGCCGTATTCCCCCGGCCAGGCGGTGGTGATGAAGCGGATCGGCATCGAAGGCATCTACCTCGGTGGCTGGGCCACCTCGGCCAAGGGCTCCATCAGCGAGGACCCCGGGCCCGACCTGGCCAGCTACCCGCTGAGCCAGGTGCCCGACGAAGCCGCCGGGCTGGTGCGTGCGCTGCTGACCGCGGACCGCAACCAGCAGTACCTGCGCCTGCAGATGACCGAGGAACAGCGCGCAGCGACCCCCGCGATCGACTACCGGCCGTTCATCATCGCCGACGCCGACACCGGTCACGGTGGAGATGCCCACGTACGCAACCTGATTCGCCGTTTTGTCGAGTCGGGAGTGCCTGGCTACCACATCGAGGACCAGCGGCCCGGTACCAAGAAATGCGGCCACCAGGGTGGCAAGGTGCTGGTGCCGTCGGATGAACAACTCAAGCGCCTCAACACCGCGCGCTTCCAGCTGGACATGATGGGCGTGCCGGGAATCATCGTCGCGCGCACCGACGCCGAGGCCGCGAACCTCATCGACAGCGCCGCCGACGAGCGTGACCAGCCGTTCCTGCTGGGCGCCACCAACCTCAACATCCCGTCCTACAAATCCTGTTTCCTGGCGATGGTGCGCCGCTTCCACGACAAGGGCGTCACCGACCTGCGCGGGCACCTGCTGTACGCGTTGCCCGAGGGCCAGTACGCGGCCGCCGACGCCTGGCTGGACAGCCACGGCATCGCGGGCCTCATCGACGAGGCGGCCGCGGCCTGGGACCAGAATTCCGGGCAGTCGGTCGACGCGGTGTTCGACAAGGTCGAGTCGAAATTCGTCGAGGCGTGGCAGGCGGATTCGGGCCTGAACACCTACTGCGAAGCCGTGGCCGAAGTGCTGCAGTTCCGGGCCAAGGAGGGTGAGGCCACCACGGTGAGCCCCGAGGAGTGGCGCAAGTTCGCGGCCCGCGCGTCGCTGTATGCGGCGCGGGAGAAGGCCCGTGAGCTGGGCGCCGACGTGGCGTGGGACTGTGAGCTCGCCAAGACCCCGGAGGGCTACTACCAGGTGCGCGGCGGCATCCCGTACGCGATCGCGAAATCCCTTGCGGCCGCGCCGTTCGCGGACATCCTGTGGATGGAGACGAAAACCGCGGACCTGGCCGACGCCCGGGAATTCGCGGAGGCCATCCACGCCGAATTCCCCGACCAGATGCTGGCGTACAACCTGTCGCCGTCGTTCAACTGGGACACCACCGGCATGACCGATGACGAAATGCGGGCGTTCCCAGAGGAACTCGGCAAGATGGGGTTCGTCTTCAACTTCATCACCTACGGCGGCCACCAGGTGGACGGTGTGGCGTGCGAGGAGTTCGCGACATCCCTGCGACAGGAGGGCATGCTGGCCCTGGCCCGGCTGCAACGCAAGATGCGGCTCGTCGAATCTCCCTACCGCACACCGCAAACGCTCGTCGGCGGTCCGCGCAGCGATGCCGCGCTGGCCGCGTCGTCGGGGCGGACCGCGACCACCAAGGCGATGGGTGCCGGCTCCACGCAACACCAGCACCTGGTCCAGACCGAGGTGCCCAAGAAGCTCCTCGAAGAGTGGCTGACCATGTGGAGCGATCACTACCAGATCGGCGAGCAGCTGCACGTACAACTGCGGCCCCGCCGCGCCGGTTCCGACGTCCTGGATCTCGGCATCTACGGCAGCGGCGACGAGCCGCTGGCCAACGTCGTCGTCGACCCGATCAAGGACCGCTACGGCCGCAACATCCTCACGGTGCGCGACCAGAACACCTTCGCCGAGAAGCTGCGGCAGAAGCGCCTGATGGATCTGATCCACGTGTGGCTGATCCACCGGTTCAAGTCGGAGATCGTCTACTACGTGACGCCGACGGAGGACAACATCTACCAGACCGAGAAGATGAAGTCGCACGGCCTGTTCAGCAACGTCTATCAGGAGGTCGGCGAGATCATCGTCGCCGATGTCAACAAGGCGCGGATCGACGAACTGCTGGCGCCGGACCGCGAGGCCCTCGGCCGCTTGATCCGCAAGGAGGACTAGCCGGTCGGGTCGCCACGGTTTCACGCCTGAGCCGTGGCGACCGCCGGTTCCTCTTCTGCCGCACCGAAAATCGCGATCGCGACCGCCCCGGCGACCGCGGTGGCGAAAGCGACCCCGACCAGCCATCCGAGCCCCGGCTTCGCCACATCGCCCAGCAACAGGACGCCGACCACGCCGGGAATCACCGTCTCCCCCATGACGAGTGCGGCGGCCACGCCGTTCACCGAACCGATCTGCAGTGCGACGGTGAACAGGTAGAAGCCACCGCCGCCGGCGACCACCACCGCCCACGCCGCCGGGTCGGAGAGCAACGCATGCCATTTGAACGGGTCGAGCCCGTGGGTGATCCGGACCGCGACCGCCATGGCGCCGTACAGGATGCCGGCGATCAGCCCGGCCGGCACCGCGGCCTTCTTGCCGAGCACCCGAACGAGCACCACCCCGAAGACGAAGATGAGCGCCGATGCCGCCAGCACGCTCCAGTGCATGTGCCGGCCCGGCACCTCGGTGCCGAGTTCACCGGCGCTGAAGCCCAGAATGCACAGTGCCACAAGGACTGTCGCGATCGCGGCCCAGTCCCGCGGGCGCAGGCGCACCCCGAGCACCAGCACGCTCAGGACGGCGGTCACCGCGAGGTTGGCACTCATGATGGTCTGCGACAGGAACAGTGGGATCAGCCGCGCCGACACCAGGCTGCCGAGGAAGCCCAGCCCGTCCAGCAGCATGCCGGCGAGGAACAGCGGCGCCAGGATCGCCGTCACTGTCGACCGGAACGTCGGTGCGGTGTCGGCAGCTTCGCCGTCGCGACGGGCCGCGCGGGACTGCAGCACCGATGCCGTGCCATAGCTGAAGCAGGCAACGAGGGCGGCGAGGATGCCGATCAGCATGGTGCGGCTCCGGCTCCGACGAACCGAGAATTGGCGGGCATCGGCCAATTGTAGGAAGCGGGCCGGCGCGGTCGCCTTCCTGCGCCGGCCGCACGACGCCAAACCGGGACCTACCACTTACGTCAGGCACAGCTGATCCACAACCTGCTGCCGTTCCATGGTCGGACAGTCCGCCACGAACGGAGACGATCGATCATGAAACACACCAAGATGATTGCCGGCCTGGCGATCGCCGGCAGCCTCGGCGCCGGCCTGGTGACGCTGGGCACCGGCGTCGCGAGCGCCGACGGGGGTCCACCGCCACCCCCGCCCGGGCCCGGCTGGGGACCACCGCCGCCGGACCACCACTGGGGCCCGCCGCCACCGGCATGGGGCCCGCCACCGCCGCCCGGAAACCCGCCGGGTACCTGGAACGGCGGCTGGGAACCGGATGGCGGGGTGTGCCTGTTCGGCGCCTGCATCTGAGCAGGGCACCCGGAAACCGAAAGCCACCGCCTAAGGCGGACACAGGCCATACATAGCTTGACTAACGAGAATGACTACAGACCGAGAAACAGCGAGCGCCGCAACGTTGTTGCAGCAATCGATTGAGTCGAGGAATGGAGTAGATCATGAAATCGATAAAATTCATTGTTGGTTTGGCTGTCGCGAGCGGCGTTGTCGCCGGAGCCGTCGGGCTGGGTGCGGGTACCGCGAGTGCGGATACCGGCATGGCGCCGGTCCCGGCGCGCTGGGGTCACGGCCCGGGCTGGAACGGCCCGGGACCCGGACCCGGCTGGGGTCCGCCGCCCCCGCCGGCCTGGGGCTGGAACCCGCCGGGCACGTGGAACGGCGGCTGGGAGCCTGACGGCGGATTCTGCATCTTCGGCGCCTGCATCTAGCTCAGCCCGCTTGCGGACGCGGCGCGGGCAGCTCCAGCAGGAGCCTCGCGCCGCCGAGCGGACTCTGCGTCAAAGACGCTGTGCCACCATGCAGTTCAGCCTGCTGGGCAACCAGTGCCAGACCGAGACCCGAACCCGAATGTGACGCGGTGGACCCGCGCGCGAACCGGTGGAACACCGCGTCACGTTCGTGTTCCGGTACGCCGGTGCCATTGTCGTCGATGGCGATCTGCACGCCGTCGTGCGAGCTGACGGCCGACAGCTGCACCCGGGTCGCACCACCGTGTTTGACGGCGTTGGCGATCGCGTTGTCGACGACCAGCCGGAGCCCGACGGGCAGCCCCAGCATCAGCACCGTCGGGGACGGTACGAGGGCGACGTTGAGGTCGGGGTAGACGCGCACCGCGTCGTGGGCGGCCCGGTCGAGCAACTCGGTGATGTCGACGGGCACGAGATCGTCGGCCGTGGTGAGCTCGCCCTGGGCGAGCCGTTCCAGCGCCGTCAGCGTCGCCTCGATCCGGCTCTGTGTGCGCATGACGTCGCCGATCACCTCGGCACGCTGCTCCGCCTCGAGATCGAGCGTGGACAGTACCTCGAGGTTGGTGCGCATCGCGGTCAGCGGGGTGCGCAACTCGTGCGATGCCACCGAGGCGAAGTCGCGGGCCGACTCGAGTGCGGCCTTGGTGCGTGCCTGTTCCTCGCCGATGCGGGCCAACATGCCCTCGACCGCCTCGGCGATCTCCACGGCCTCCGAGACGCCCCGCACGTGGACCTCTTCGGGCTTGGACTGGGAGTTGATCTGCCGGGCCTGCTGAGCGAGCTTGCGGAACGGGTTGATCATCACGAACCACATCGAGCCGCCGACCACGAACGTGCCGAGAATGACGCCGCTACAGATGGCCAGGATGCGGATGTGCAGGTTGCGGATCTGACGCTGCGCCTCGGCCAGCGGCGCGCCGAGCGCGATCGACGCCGAACCCGTGGTGACGGTGCGGACCCGGTACTCGACGCCGTTGATCGTGGTGTTGGCATACCCGGCCTCGAACTGCGGCAGCACGATCTCCGGCGGCATCGAGACCGTGGCGGCGCCGATGCGGACGGTCTGCACCAGTGAGCCCTCGGACTGCGGCGTGCCGGTGGGCGTCTGCCGGGCGATGCTCAGCAGGGTGTTGACGTCGGGCAGGCTGCTCAGCGAGTCCAGCCGCCGATCGAGCTGGCTGTACTGGTCGTTGGTGACGCCGATCCACACCCAGGTTCCGATGATCAGCACCGTCGCGACCACCGACAACGCGGCGACGACGACGATGGCTCGCAACGACAAAGCCGGTATCGGTAATCGCAGCTGCACCAGGTCATCATGCCCGATACGAAAAAGCGGACGGGGCGCGTGCCCCTGGCACACACCCCGTCCGTCGAAGAGCTGGTGTTACTTGGCGGCGGCCAGCGCTGCGTCGTAGTCCGGTTCCTGGGCGATCTCGGGCACCAGTTCGGTGTACACGACATTGCCGTCGGCGCCGATCACCACGATGGCGCGGGCGAGCAGGCCGGCCATCGGGCCGTCGGCGATGGTGACGCCGTAGTCCTCACCGAAGCTGTCCCGGAACGCCGACGCAGTGGTGACGTTCTCGATGCCCTCGGCACCGCAGAAACGCTTCTGGGCGAACGGCAGGTCCTTGGACACGTTCACGACGGTGGCGCCGTCGGCGGCCGCCCGCTCGTTGAAGGTCCGCACGCTGGTGGCACACACCGGGGTGTCGACCGACGGAAAGATGTTGAACACCACGGACTTACCGCTGAACTGGTCCTTGGTCACCGGAGCCAGGTCGGCGCCGGTCAGGGCGAACGCCGGGGCTGCGGACCCGACAGCGGGCAGCTCGCCGACGGTGTTGATGGGGTTTCCACGCAGGGTTATCTGTGCCATACCCGACAGTCTGTCAAGACTGCGTCACGCGCGCAGCGCTGGGGTGCTGCTGTGCCCGCTACGCCTCGGATCGCAGTCAATATGTGGCTGAGATCCGAGGCGTAGACGGTTATCCACAGCCGGGCAACCCGGGGTCTGGTGCCGGCCCGCGCACTGCCGCGAAGATCGACGACGTGGATGACAAAGGCCGAGCCGCCGACGCGGAGATTGTCGCGATTCTCGGCCGTCAGGCAGGTGTCATTTCGCGGCGACAGGTGCTCGGCGCCGGCCGGCACGACGCCTACATCCGGCGCATGCTGCGGCGCAACGAATGGGCTCGTATGCACGACGGCGTGTACGTCGACCACACCGGATCGCCGAGTTGGCAGCAACGCGCCTGGGCTGCAGTGCTTTACGCCACGCCGGCGGCGCTGTGTCTGGAGTCGGCGATGCAGCACGAAGGCCCGGTCGTCCACGTCGCGGTTGAGCGGAACCGGACCGCACTGGTCGAACCCGACGGAGTTCGCATCCATCACGTTGCCCACTTGGACCAGCGGGTGCTGTGGCACGTGGGACCACCGCGGCTGCGCTACGAGGAGGCCGCACTGGATGTCGCCTGCCGGGCCGCAGAATTCGATGCGATCGCCGTCCTGGCGGACGCCTGCCAGTCCCGACGGACCACAGCACAGCGACTGCTGGCAGTACTCGAGAGCCGACGGCGCGTGCCTCGCCGACGCTGGCTGCGGGCGATTCTGCTCGACATCTCAGAAGGCACGTGTTCGGTCCTCGAACAGCGCTACCTCGATCGCGTGGAGCGGGCGCACGGGTTACCCCGAGGCAGTCGTCAGAACAGGTCTTCGTCGTCGTCCGGTGTTCGATACCGCGACGTCGAGTACGGGAAGCGGCTGGTGGTAGAGCTCGATGGCCGGCTGTTCCACGACTCGGCGGCCGCCCGGAACAACGACATCGAACGCGATCTGGATGCCGCGGTCGACGGCAGGTGGACGGTCCGACTCAGCTATCAGCAGGTATTCGACCGGCCATGTCAGACCGCAACGAAGATTGCACAGGTGCTCCGACGGCGTGGGATCCCCGTGCGTGGTCATCCGTGCGGACCGGGATGCGGATATCCCGCCGCCGATATCGCCGCTTGACCCGAATCCGTGCGCTTACGCCTCAGATCACGGTCAGTAGGTGACTGCGATCCGAGGCGCTATCGGGTGGTCGCAGCCGCTACTGCCACTCGATGATGCGGCTCAGGTACGGGTCCATGCCGTTGGTGCGCACCGGGCCCACAGTGACGGAGGGCTCGGTGCCCTCGATCATCTGGCCGTTGCCCACGAACAGGGCGACGCTCTGCGAGCCGGCCGGGCCGTAGAACAGCAGGTCGCCCGGCAGGGCCTGGTCGGCGGTGATCTTCCGACCCACCTTGTACTGCTCACCCGACGACCGCGGCAGCTTGATGCCGACGCCGGCGAACGCGTACTGAACGAGGCCGGACGCATCGAAGCCCGGCGTGGTCGGCGCCGGCGTGATGGCGCTCGCGGTCGGCGATTGGCCGAACAGACCCGACAGGCCCGGGATGAGCGTGTTGGTCTGCGGCGCCGCCGCCGGCTGCGCGACACCCATCGGCTGCAGGCCGACCTGCGGAGCCGGCTGAGCCACCGGCGCAGCCGCGGTCGTGACGCTGGCCGGAGGCAGGCTGGGGCCGTTGGCGTTGCCACCGCCGTAGACGAACGGCACACCGCGCTGCGACAGCGCGCGCTGGATGACGAAGTCGATGGCCTGTCGGTGGGTACCACCGGTCCAGGTGGTGTCGGCCGACGCGAGGGGCGCCGACACCAGCGGAGCCGCCACCGCCATGGGCGCCGCCAGCAGTGCCGCGCTCGCCACCGTCACAATGATCCGCCGCATCTCGGCCACCTCTCGTCGTGCGCCACCGGCACACGACGCTGCGTGGTCTACGCAGGGGTCGCGGCCCCGGTGGTCCCTCTCGTCACAAATTTCACTAACGTCACTTTTACCCCACACGCGCGCCTTATCCCACATAAATGCAGGTCAGCGCGCGATCTTTATCGAAAATGTGATCGAAAGGTGATCCACGGCGACCGATTTCAGCGCTGGCGGTGACCCGGGCCACTCCCGGTCGAAGGAGCCGGACGGCACCTCTAGGCTTGCGCCATGGCAGCGATCCTGACGGTGAATCTGGCGGTCCCCCGACCGAGCCCCGACAAGGATCAGCTGAGCACCGGAATCGACAAGCGCCCGACGTCCGAGCCGGTGCCCGTGCGCGCCCCCGGCCCCATGCACGGCGGTCTCGGCAGCGGTCTGGTCGGCGACACCATCGGCGACCAGCAGTTCCACGGCGGTGACGACCAGGCGGTGTACGCCTACGCCCGTGAAGACCTCGACGACTGGCAGGTCCGCCTCGACCGCGAGCTGGCCAACGGCTCGTTCGGCGAGAACCTCACCACCGCGGGGCTCGAGGTGAACGGCGCCGTCATCGGCGAACGCTGGCAGATCGGCGACGGCGGCCCGCTCCTGGAAGTGAGCCGGCCCCGCATCCCGTGCCGCACCTTCGCCGAGTGGCTCGAAATCCGGGGCTGGGTCAAGACTTTCACCGCCCAGGCCCTGCCCGGCGCCTACCTGCGCGTCGTGACGCCCGGGGTGCTGCGGGCCGGTGCATCGATCACGGTGGTCTCGCGTCCGCCGCACGACGTCACTGTCGCGATGGTGTTCCGCGCCCTGACCCTCGAACCGGAGCTACTGCCGCGGCTGCTTCCGGCCGACGCGTTGCCGGAGGCCATCAAGGACCGCGTCCACCAGCGGGCGAGCCAGCACTAATCGCGCAGCACGACGGCCGCCGCGAGTCCGGCGACGACCTGCAGCCCCACGATGACGGCGGCCACCGCCGACCACCCGGCGGTATCGAAGGCGATCCCGCCGACCCAGCCGATGACGCTCGAACCCGCGTAGTACGCCAGGTTGTACAGCGAGCCGGCCTGCGCCTTGCCCACGGTGGCCAGCTGGCCGGTCCAACCCGAGGCGGTGGCATGCGCGCCGAAGAACCCCGCGGTGGCGACCAGCAGGCCGGCGAGGACCGCGATCACGTTGTGGCTCAGGGTGATCACCACACCCAGACCCATCACCGCGACGCTGCCCAGCAGCACCGGGCGCCGGCCGTACCGGCTGGCCGCGGCCCCGGCCCACGCCGACGCCCAGGTGCCCGCCAGATAGGCCACGAACACCAGGCTGACGATGGTCTGCGGAAGGCCGAACGGAGCCGCGCTCAACCGGAAGCCGAGGAAGTTGTACATCGCGACGAACCCGCCCATGAGCAGGAAGCCCTGCAGATACAGCACCAGTTGCCTGGGGTTGCGCAGGTTGGCCGCCAATCGGTGCGCCAGGGAGCCCTCGGTCTCCTCGTCGGCCGGGATGAATCCCCGAGGTTCGGGGGCCAGTCGGATGAAGCCGACAGCTGCTGCGCTGCAGAGCAATCCGACGACGAACATGGCCCACCGCCAGTCGGTGAACTCGGCCACCGGCGCGGCAACCAGCCGGCCGAGCAATCCGCCGATGGTGGTGCCGGCGACGTAGGTACCCGCGGCCCGCGCGGCATGGCCGGCTTCGATCTCCTCGGTCAGGTAGGCCACCGCGATGGCCGGCACTCCCCCGAGTGCCAGGCCTTCGGCGAATCGTCCGGCCAGCAACAGCTGGAATGTCGGCGCGAACGGCACCAGCAGCGCCAAACCCGTTGCCACACAGACCGAGTAGGACATCGCGCGCACCCGGCCGATGCGGTCGGCGAGCGTCGACCAGCCGATGACCCCCAGCGCCAGACCGATCGTCGACGCCGACACCATGAGCGCCGAGGCCGCGGCACCTGTATTCAGGCTGCGGGCGATCAGCGGCAGCACCGCCTGCGGCGAATACAGCTGCGCGAACGTCGCCACGCCGGCGCAGAACAGCGCGCCGAGCAGCCTGCGGTAGTCCGTGGAGCCGCGCACATGGCCGGTCCAGACGGGCGCTTCAACAGTCACGAACGCAGGCTAGGAACCGCCCCGTTCATGTGTCCAATACATTAGTTTGAGTTGGTTCATACGTTTTGTGCATCAGATGCGGTGGCGCTGACCAGGTCGGCGAATCGCGCTGCAGCAGGCGACAATTCGCGACCCTTGACCCACGCCATGCCGATCTCGCGCTTGACCCTGGTGTCGGACAATGGGATGTAGATCACGGAGGGATCGCCCCGGCCGGGCCGCGGCACCGGCACCACGGCGACGCCGAATCCCGCCGCGACCAAACCTTCCATCGTCGGAATCTCCATGGCTTCGAACGCGATTTCCGGCGTGATGCCGCTCTCGGCCCACACCTGATCCGTCAGCTGGCGCAGCCCGAAATCCGCCCCGAGCGCGATGAAGGTCTCGTCGGCCACCTCGCTCAGGCGTACGCGGGCACGGCCCACCAGCCGGTGGTCGGCGGGCACCGCCAGGCACAACCGTTCGACATACAGAACCCGCCAGACGCACGGCACCTGCGTCGGCCGCGGGGACGTGATCGCGACGTCGGCCTGCCCGGTGCGCAGCCGCTCCGCGATGTCGTGCGCCGCGCCCTGGAACAGCTCGAAGCGCACCGCCGGAGCCAGTACCCGGAACTGCCGAAGCACCTCCGGCACAAACCAATTCGCGGTCGAATGCAGAAAAGCCAACCGGACCAGGCCGCTGTCCGGATCCAGCAACGCCGCGATCCGGCTCTGTGCCGCATCCATCTCGGCAATGCCGCGACGCGCATGTTCGAGCATGATCCGCCCGTACCCGTTCAGGCGCAGCCGCCGGCCGGTGCGGTCGAAAAGCGGTGTGCCCACTTCGTTTTCCAGCCGGGCCAGGGCCCGCGACAGCGTCGGCTGTGCGACACCCAATTCGGCGGCGGCAGCGGTGACGTGCTCGGTCTCGGCCAGGACGACGAACCAGCGGAGTTCATCGAGGAGCACGAAAAGCACAGTACCCCGTGAGCCCGAGGGCCCACGGGGTACTGAATCAGGTTCCGGCTAGATGTCGAACCGGTCGGCGTTCATCACCTTGGTCCACGCCGCGACGAAGTCCTTGACGAACTTCTCCTTGTTGTCGTCCTCCGCGTAGACCTCGGCCAGCGCCCGCAGCTGCGAGTTCGAGCCGAAGAGCAGGTCGACCCGGCTGGCGGTCCACTTCGGCGCGCCGCTGCTGCGGTCGGTGCCGACGTAGGTGCCGTCATCGGCCGGCGACGGGGCCCACTTGGTGGACATGTCGAGCAGGTTGACGAAGAAGTCGTTCGTCAGCTTGCCCTTGTCGGCCGTCAGCACACCGAGGTCCGAACCGCCGTGGTTGGCGCCCAGCGCGCGCAGACCACCGATGAGCACGGTCAGCTCCGGCGCCGTCAGCCCCAGCAGGTTGGCGCGGTCGATCAGCCGGTACTCGGACGGCAGGGTGTCGCCCTTGCCGACGAAGTTCCGGAAACCGTCGCCCTTCGGCTCCAGGTAGGCGAACGACTCGACGTCGGTCTGATCCTGGCTGGCGTCGCCGCGACCCGAGGTGAACGGCACCGCGACGTCGAAACCGGCGTCCTTGATGGCCTTTTCGAGGCCGACGACACCGCCGAGGACCACCAGGTCGGCGAACGACACACCGGTCGGCGACGCCTGCTGGATCTCCTCGAGCTTCCAGATCACCTGAGCCAGCTCGTCAGGCTCGTTGACCTCCCAGCCGAGCTGCGGCTGCAGCCGGATGCGGCCACCGTTGGCGCCACCGCGCATGTCGCTGGAGCGGAACGAGGCCGCCGCCTTCCACGCGGTGTTGACCAGCTGCTGCACCGACAGACCCGACTCGGCGATGGCGGTCTTGAGCGAGGCGACGTCGGCCTCGGACAGCGTCTTGCCGGCCGGGGTGATGTCCTGCCACAGCCACGTCTGCTTCGGCACCAGCGGGCCGAGGTAGCGCACCACCGGGCCCATATCGCGGTGCAATAGCTTGAACCACGCCTTGGCGAACTCCTCGGCCAGCTCCTCCGGGTGGTCGAGCCAGCGGCGGGTGATCTCACCGTAGATCGGATCGAAGCGCATCGACAGGTCGGTGGTCAGCATCGACGGGTGGGTCTTGCCGGTGCCCTGTGCCATCGGCACGGAGTTGGCCCAGCCGCCGTCCTTGGGCTTCCACTGGTTGGCACCCTGCGGGCTCTTGGTCAGCTCCCACTCGTTGCTGTAAAGGATCTCCAGGAACGAGTTGTCCCACTTGGTCGGGGTGTGGGTCCAGGTCACCTCGAGACCGCTGCTGACGGCCTCGTTGCCGACGCCGGGGTTGGCCCAGCCCAGGCCCATCTGCTCCAGCGGGGCGGCCTCGGGCTCCACGCCGTTCTCGATGTCGGTGGCACCGTGGGTCTTGCCGAAGGTGTGGCCACCGACGATGAGGGCGGCGGTCTCGATGTCGTTCATCGCCATCCGGCCGAAGGTCTCACGGATGTCGATGGCCGCGGCCAGGTAATCCGGATTGCCTTCGGGGCCTTCGGGATTGACGTAGATCAGACCCATGTGGCTGGCGGCCAGCGGGTTCTCCAGCTTGGTGCGGTCGGTGCCGGCGTAGCGGTCCTGCGAACCCAGCCACTCGTGCTCGGAACCCCAGTAGATGTCCTCCTCGGGCTCCCAGTAATCCGGGCGACCGAAAGCGAAACCGGCGGTCTTGAAGCCCATGTGCTCCATGGCGCGGTTGCCCGCGTAGACGATGAGGTCCGACCAGGAGATGTTCTTGCCGTACTTCTTCTTCAGCGGCCACAGCAGACGACGGGCCTTGTCCAGGCTGACGTTGTCGGGCCAGCTGTTGAGCGGGGCGAAGCGCTGCATGCCCCGGCCGCCGCCGCCGCGGCCGTCCTCGACGCGGTAGGTGCCGGCGGCGTGCCACGACATGCGGACGAACAGCGGACCGTAGTGGCCGAAGTCGGCGGGCCACCATTCCTGCGAGTTGGTCAGCAGCTCGTCGAAGTCGCGTTGGAAGGCCTCGAAGTCGAGGTTCTTGACGGCCTCGCGGTAGTCGTAATCCTCGTCCGTGGGATCGATGGCCGGCGGGTTCTTCTGCAAAATCTTGAGGTTGACGGCGTTGGGCCACCAGTCCCGGTTGCTACCACCCTCGACAGGCGGCTTGATGCGCATCGGGCAACCGCTTTCGGCAGGCTCGGTCTGTGCTTCTCCGATCGGAGGGTGAGTTTCCTCAGGCACTGCACTTCCTTTCGAGGGTGGTGAATTGTGTTGCGATCACGGATGTGATCGTGAAGTTGTGGCTGCCGCGCAGTCGGGGCACACACCCCAGTAGATGACCTCGGCCTCGTCGACGACGAAACCGTCGAGCACGCCGTGAGTGTCCGACGGGGTCAGGCACGGCGCTTCGCCGGTGGCGCAGTCGATGTCGGCGATGGCGCCGCACGAACGGCACACGACGTGGTGGTGGTTGTCGCCGACGCGGGTCTCGTACCGGGCCACCGAACCCGAAGGCTGGATGCGACGGATGAGCCCCGCGGTGGTGAGTGCGGCCAGCACGTCGTAGACCGCCTGACGGGAGACGTCGGGCAGGATCGCGCGGACCGCGTCGAAGACACTTTCGGTGTCGGCATGCGGACGTCCCGCCACCACCTCCAGGACTGCGAGGCGGGGCCGTGTCACACGGAGATCTGCGGAACGCAGCTGCTCCGTGTAGTCGGTCGTCACGTGTTCACTTCTACGCGCTTTTTTGGACTGAGTCAAGACTTTGGCGTGATGTGTGTCACGCGAATTCACTGAGGGAAACCGGCGACGATGCCATTCGCAGAGGTCAAAGCCGTTGTTCCGCAGACACTTTAGGCGACCCGCCGCGCGCCCGCAGGGAATTCGCCCGAACCGGCGAATCGCCGCGTTCAGTTCGCGGGGCGATTCAGCATCCGAGGCTGAACGTATGCACAGAGTTTGCCGACGGCCGCCGAATCCGCGCGGCGCGATTGTTAATCTGCTGCATATGCGACGCAGCGTGACAGGCCACCCGGTTCGCCGGCCGGCTGACGCGGGAGACCACCGGGTACCCGCATGACCGCTGCCGGACAGAATCACTATTACTGGCTCACCTCGCTGCTCGCCGTCCGCGGCCTGCAGACCCGAACCTGCCGGGTGATCGCCGCGCTCAACGCGGTGCTCGGCATGGTTCCCGTGGTGCTGATGCTCAGCCCCGCGGGCCCCCATGGCCCGGTACGCCAGGCGATCGCCATCGCGGTCGGCGCCTGTGCGCTCGGCGTCGGCGCCGTCTGGCTGCGCCATTCCTGGCCCTCGCAGCGGTTCTCGGCGATCTCGGTGACGCTCGGCGCGATCCCGATGAGCGCGGCCTGCCTGATCATGACGGACCCGATGCTCGGGCTGCTGGCCACCAGCGCGTTCATCTTCTCCAGCGGTTATGTGGCCTTCCTGCACCGCCCCAGCGTGCTCGCCGGTCCCTGGGTGCTCGGCGGGCTCACGCTGGGATACCTGGGCGTCCGGGTCGGGTCCGAAGACCCCGCGCTGGCGGCGTGCGCCGTCCTGATCATCGCGCTGCTCAACGTCTTCGTGTTCTTCACGTGCCGCGTCGCGATCGGGCTCAGCTCGACCGACATCCACCACAGCGAGATCGAACCGCTGACCGGGCTGCTCAACACCGACGGGCTGTACTCGCGCGCCGCGAACCTGCTCGCCGCCCGCAACCGGCAGGACGACCGTCACATGGTGCTCGCGGTCGTCAGCATCGACAGCTTTCCGCTGCTGTCCTCGATGTCCGGCCAGCGGCGCGCCAACCGGGCCCGTATCGACGTCAGCCAGGCCCTGCGGGAAACGGTGCGCCGCAACGCCATCGCCGCGCACATCTCCGACAGCGACTTCATCGTCGCGGACACCTTCACCAGTCCCGACGCCTCGCCGCTGATCGACCGCGTGCAGGGCGCCATGAAGTCGACGCCGTCCCGGGTGACCGCGAGCATCGGCGTGGTGTGCACCCCGCTGGCGCCGCTGACGGTGCACCCGCCCGAGATCGTCATCGACGCCCTGCTGGCGGCAGCCGCCGAAGCCATGGAACGCGCCCGCGAGGACGGCGGCAACGACGTCCGCTACGACGTGCGGGACGACCTGCCGATCAACGAGTAGGCAGCTCGGCGCGAATCCGCGGTGCGATGAGGCCTGCCAGGTAGTCGTGTCCGGCGTCGGTCGGGTGGACGCCGTCGGGCGCGATGAGGTCCGGACGGTCGACGAACCACCGCTCGGCGATCGGGTCGACGAACGTGGCACCGGCCATCCCGGCCTGCATGCCGAGCACGTCGCGGATCTGCAGCACCGCCGGCGGTACGTCGGCCGTCGGCCAGGGCGGCCCGATCACCAGCAGCTTGGCACCGGGCGCCGTCGCCCGCGCCTGGGCGAAGGCGTCGTGCGCCATCCCCGACAGCTGCACGAGGTCGGCGCCCTGGTCATTACGGGAGCCGAAGAACACCACGAGGGCGTCGTCCGGCCGCACGGCGCGCCTGGTCAGGTCCAGGAAGATGCTGCCGTGGTCGCCGCGCACGACGTAACCGGCCCGGCCCTCGGCGGCGACGTCGGCCGTGATCGGGGCACCCCAGGCATCGAGGTTGCGACCCGCCTGCGCCGTCCAGCTCCGGGGGCCCTGGCCGCCGAAGTTGGTGCCGTTGGTGTACGAGTCGCTGATCACCGCGACGCGTTCGGGCATCCCCGGGCGCACGTTCCGGTACGCGTGTGCCGGACCGGGCGCGCTCACCACGGACACCGCACACAGCGCAGCGGTCAGCAACAAGGTGGTCAGATGGCGCACGGGTCTCCCATGATGAGTCGGTACTACGGCGTAGTGCGGTCAGCCTGCGCGTTCGGCGGGCTCTTCGTCGTCAGATATCGCCTGGAGTTTACGTTGTGTTACAACAGCTTTCGAGCCATCTGCCGGCCCGACCATGCGCCGCATCCAGTGCCGCGCCGGCTCTTCGACGTAGTGGAACAGCAGCACGGCACCGGCGAACGAGCCGGCCAGCAGCGCCAGCACGATGAACTTGGTGCCCCAACTCGGCAACATCTCGATGCGGTACTGCGCCGCGGCCCAGTTCCAGCCCTGATGCACGAGTTCGTGGACCATGTACAGGCCGAACGACACCTTGCCGCCGTAGACCATGACGCGGGTCGACAACAATGCGGGCAGGGTGCCGGTGCCGACCGAAAGGGCCACCACCAACGGCAGGAAGAAGACGTCGACGAGGCCGAAGTCGTCACGGATGGTCGGGATCGGATGTGCGTCGAACCAGTACACGAGGCCCACGATGACGGCCAGCAGCACCACCGACAGCACCCCCGCGACCGTGCGGCCCCGGTCGGTCAGGTTCAGCTTGCGGACGGCGGCACACGCCAGGGCGCCCGCGGTGAACTGCAGGACGATGCGCGGCAGCCAGCTCCACGGCGTGTAGAACTCGCCCGTGGCGGCCAGGAACAGCAGCGGCGGCAGCGTCACGGCGAACGCCAGCCACAGCAGGGTCCGCGCCCGGCTCACCCGGGCCACCCGGAACAGCACGATGACCAGCAACCCGAACAGCAGGTAGGCCAGCCATTCCGCGCTGATCGACCAGGCCGGGCCGTCCCAGCTGGAGTTGTCGAAGTACGGCACCACCCACAGCTGGACCAGGAACAGCTGACGCAGGTAGTTGGGGCCGGTGAGGGTGGCCGCCTCCGGCGACGGGAAGTCGCCGACGTTGAGCGTGAAGATGATCCAGGCCACGGCGAGATGCATGGTGACCAGGTAGACGGGCCAGACCCGGGCCAGGCGGAGCCACAGGAAATGCAGCGTCGCCCGTGTCGACCACGCCGGCCCCATGCGCTCGAGGTAGTTCCAGGTGAGGACGAATCCGCTGAGGATGAAGAACAGATCGACGCCCTGCGCGCCGCAGTCGAGGATCGGGGCGAGGGCGTCGCTCAGGGGCGGTGACGCCTGCTTCAACAGCGGACGGAAATGGAACAGCACCACCCACACTGCCGCAACGATGCGCAGGCCGGACAGTGCCTTGATTTCACCGCTCGGCACCACACTCATGACGGGAAAAGGGTAACAGCGGCGAAGACCCGGGTCCTGATGGGAAACCTGTGACTTTTCTTGGATGACACTCCCGACCGCGTGATTCCGGGCCGAAATGCATTTCCCCACAGAAAGGCGTGTCCGGTAGTAACTCTGCTCACAGAATCGAATCGAGGAGTGCGGGAGGCTGGAATATCCGGCCGCTCAGGAGCATTCTGTAGACATGCTAATTAGGCGGAAATTCACGACATCGGCGGTCGCCGCGGTGGCCGCCACAGCAGCGATAGTTGCCGCTCCGGCCGCGGCGATGACCCTCTCCGGGAGCATCGGCACGGATCGGACCGTGGTTGCCGACAACGGCTACGGCGGACCCGATGGCCAGGGTGGCGGCGGTGGCTGCGGCGACGGCGCGAACTGGCGGGGCTGCGGTGGCTGGAACCCCGTCACCGGCGGCTTCGGACACGGCTGCTTCAACGGCATCTGTGGCGGCTGGGACGGCACCCGCGGCTGGGGCGGCTGACAACGCATTTGCTCGCGTCGCGAGATAATTGCGTTTTCCCTATTCATGGCGCCGAATAGGAATTTGCTCTCGGCGCCAATGGGGTCCGCGGCGCGGTAATTGGATTTACTTCACCCGGGAAATCCCTAAGCTCGCGGCCATGGATCTGCCGAGCCCGCGAGCCGACGCGCCGCATCTGGCCGACGTGGTACCGGCCGTGCTGGCCGCGATGGGTGTCCCCGGGGCCCAACTCGACGGTGTGCACCGGCCCATCGACCTGCCCGGCGGTGTTCGTGGCGCGTGCGTGCTGCTGATCGACGGCCTCGGTGCCCAGCTCCTCGACACCTACGCAGCCGACGCTCCGGTACTGGCCGGGCTTCGCGGCCGGCACCTGCGCGTCGGCTACCCCGCCACCACCGCTGCGGGGCTGGCGGCGGTGGGAACCGGACGGCGCTCCGGCGAACACGGCATGGTCGGTTACTCGTTCCGGATTCCCGACCACGGCGTCGTCAACGCGCTGCGCTGGACGCCGCATCCCTTCGGCGCGGACCTGCGCGACGCGCTGGTTCCCGAGGACGTGCAGCCGCTGCCGACCACGTTCGGCCAGGCGTCGGCCGCCGGTGTCGCGGTGAGCGTCATCTCGGGCGCCGAATTCACCGATTCGGGGCTGACCCGCGCGGTGCTCCGCGGCGGACAGTACGTCGGGGTGCATCGACTCGGCGACCTCGCGGCCCGCGTGCAGCAGGCCGTCGCCGACGGCGGCTTCTGCTACGGCTACCACGCCGATCTGGACATGCTCGGCCATCTGTACGGCGCCGGGTCGACGGCCTGGCGGATGCAGTTGCGGCAGGTGGACCGGCTGGTCGAATCGATCGTCGAGGCCCTGCCGGCCGGCGGGCTGCTGGCCGTCGTCGCCGACCACGGCATGGTCAACCTCGCCGACGCCGACGTCGTCGACATCGATGCGCGTCCCGAGCTGTTGGACGGCGTCGTCGCCGTCGCCGGTGAGGCCCGGGCGCGGCACGTCTATGTCGCCGGGGGCGCGGCGGATGCGGTCGCCGACGCGTGGCGAGAAACGTTGGGCGCGAATGCCTGGGTGCGCACCAAGGAGCAGGCCATCGCCGAGGGGTGGTTCGGCGCGCGGGTCGGTGACGCGGCGCGCAGCCGCATCGGCGATGTCGTGGCAGCGGCCCGGGACAACGCCGGATTGGTACGTCGGACGGTCGAGCCTCTTGAATCTGCCCTCATCGGGCAGCACGGATCGTGGACAGATGCCGAGCAGCTGGTTCCGCTGCTCATCGCTTCCGGTTAGCCGGGACTATTCGGGCTTCAGATGTGCGTCGTCGGCGAAAACGAGGGTGCCACTGTCCAGCAGGACGGCCCAGCGGCGCGCCGCGTCGACAATATGGTCGTCGCCGACATCGACCGAATAGCCCGCGTGATCGCCGTAGTCCTCCACGATCACACCACGCACGTCTTTGGCGTCGCCACGGTTGACGCGAACCCGCATGTCAACGGCGAACTTGGCGTTCCTACCCATAACCACCCCAGCATTCCCTGGTAACCACCGCAGGTACGGAACCTCGGCCCACCGACCTCTGCCCCGACGTCAGTAGGTACCGAACTTTAGGCCACCGTGACCACAGCGGCAAAGCAAACACCCCTGATTGACAGGTAGATGGTACGTGTCGTACCAACGGGCGTCGGCTACCGTCTTCGCCGTGATCGTGCTGCTGCCGCCCTCGGAGACCAAGCGCCCAGGTGGCGACGGACCGCCCCTGCAGCTCGGCACGCTCGGTGTGCCGGAACTCACGCCGCTGCGCGCAGCGCTGATCGACGAACTCGTCACCCTCGCTGCCGACCCCGAAGCCAGCCGCAAGGCCCTCGCCATCTCCGCCGCGCAGGACGCCGAAATCCAGCGCAATGCCGAACTGCGCAGCGCCCCGACGATGCCGGCCATCGACCGCTACACCGGGGTCTTGTACGACGCCCTGGACATCAGCTCACTGCGCGGCGCCACCGCAACCCGGGCGCGCGCCCGGCTGGCCGTCGGGTCGGCGCTCTTCGGCCTGCTGCGCGCCGACGACCCGATTCCGGCGTACCGACTGTCGGCATCATCGAAACTGCCCGCCGGCGGGACACTGGCCAGCCGGTGGAAGCCGGTCCTGGAACCTGTACTGGCCCAGCTGCAACAGCAGGAGCTCATCGTCGACCTGCGCTCCGGCTCATACGAGGCCCTCGGCAAGATCCCCGGCGCGGTGACCGTCGACGTCTACACCGAACACCCCGACGGGCGGCGCACCGTCGTCAGCCACTTCAACAAGGCCCACAAGGGCCGGTTGGCCCGAGCGCTGGCCGGCAGCCGCGCCGAACCGACCGACGCCGCCGCCGTTGCCGCGGTTGCGCGTCGTGCCGGGATGCGCGTCGAACGCGACGGGGCGCAGTTGACGGTGGTGGTCACGGCGTGACGCCGACGGTCTGCGATAATGGTTCGTGAGGGGAGTATTCCTTCGCCACGGTGTCGTCATCACGTTGTCCAATGTCGGGCAGCCGGTGCTGTGGGCCGGCCGCCTGAATCGGGGCGACGGTGGTAGAGACCTCGGTCGTTCACTGACGCCCGGAGGCACCCTCATATGAATGTTTCGACGCTGGAATGGTCCATCACCCTCGGGGTGACGATCGCCGTGCTTCTCTTCGACGTGGTGGTGATCGGCCGCCGCCCGCATGAACCCACCACCCGGGAAACCGCCGGATACCTGGCGCTGTACATCGGCCTCGCCGTCGCCTTCGGCATCTGGGTATGGCAGTTCCACGGCGGCCAGTACGGCATCGAGTACTTCGCGGGCTGGCTGACCGAGTACAGCCTCTCGATCGACAACCTGTTCATCTTCCTGATCATCATGGCCAGCTTCAAGGTGCCGCGGATCCTGCAGCAGGAGGTGCTGCTGATCGGCATCATCCTGGCGCTGATCTTCCGTGGCATCTTCATTGCCCTTGGCGCCGTGGCCATTTCGAAGTTCTCGTGGATCTTCTATCTGTTCGGCGCGTTCCTGGTGTACACCGCGATCAAGCTGGCCCGCGACACCGAGCACGACGACGACGCCGAGAACTCGATGGTGCGGTTCGCCCGCAAGTACCTCAAGGCCTCGGACCAGTGGGACGGCAGCAAGCTGCACACCGTGGTGAACGGCAAGCGGGTCCTGACCCCGATGATCCTGGTCATCATCGCGCTGGGGACCACCGACCTGCTGTTCGCGCTCGACTCGATCCCGGCGATCTACGGCTTGACCCAGGAGCCGTACCTGGTGTTCACCGCCAACGTGTTCGCGCTGATGGGTCTGCGTCAGCTGTACTTCCTGCTCGGCGACATGCTCAAGCGGCTGGTCTACCTGTCGCAGGGCCTGGCCTTCATCCTCGCGTTCATCGGCGTGAAGCTGGTGCTGCACGCGCTGCACGAGAACACGCTGCCGTTCATCAACGGCGGTGAGCCCGTGCACGTGCCGCAGATTCCCACGCTGCTGTCGCTGGCGGTCATCATCGTCACGCTCGTCGTGACGACGGTGGCGAGCCTGTGGAAGACCCGCGTCGACAGCAAGGCCGGCGCCGCCTGACCGCGGCAACCGGGCACGGTTGCCAGATCGCTTGCGCGCCAGCAGGATGCCCTGGTGACCGATCTCGTGGACGATGCCGTCGGGCAGGCGCAACTGGTGGCCAGCGGCGCGGTGAGCAGCGCAGAACTGCTGGAGGCCGCGATCACCCGGCTCGAGTCGGCGCGCCGGCTCAACGCCGTGGTCACCGATCTGTTCGACCGCGGCCGCGAACAGGCCCGCCGGCTCGATGAGTCCGGGGTGCTGCGCACCGGCACGGCCGGACCGCTGGCCGGGGTGCCGTTCCTGCTCAAGGACCTCGGGGCGTCGCTGGCCGGCGCCCCGGAGGCCATGGGGTCACGGGCGCTGCGCAGCCATGTCGCCGACCAGACCGCCTGGATCGTGCAGCGGTATCTGGACGCCGGGCTGGTGATCTTCGGCAAGACCAACACCCCGGAATGGGGCA
This sequence comes from Mycobacterium sp. SMC-13, assembly GCF_045311035.1. Classification (NCBI taxonomy): domain Bacteria; kingdom Bacillati; phylum Actinomycetota; class Actinomycetes; order Mycobacteriales; family Mycobacteriaceae; genus Mycobacterium; species Mycobacterium sp. SMC-13. The sequence goes on along the minus strand of NZ_JBJIAI010000009.1, from coordinate 164,038 downwards.
ACCACTGCACCACCGAGCCGTCCCTGTTCGGGCCGACGGTGAACCCGTGGTCACCGGAGGTCAGCCCAGGCGGCTCGAGCGGCGGGTCCGCCGCCGCCGTCGCGGCCGGCATCGTGCCCGCCGCCTCCGGTGGCGACGGCACCGGCTCGATCCGGGTGCCGGCGTCATGCTGCGGCGTCGTGGGTCTCAAACCGCGCCGCGCCCGGACCTCGTTCGCGCCCGGCGCCGGGCACGGGCTGGAGGGGTTGGTCAACGAGCACGCCCTCACCCGCACCGTCCGCGACTGCGCGGCGCTGCTCGATGCCGTCACCGGTGGCGCACCGGGCGACCCGTACTCGGCGCCCCGGCCCGCCCGGCCGTTCCTCGACGCCATCGCGCAGACCCCGGCGGCGCAACGCATCGCGATCGCGGTGGATTCGCCGTTCCCCGGGCCTGGCACCGACCCGCACGTCGCCGCTGCCGTCGAGGCCACCGGCGCGCTGCTGGCGGGCCTGGGCCACCACGTCGAGCCGTCGGCGCCGACCATCGATCCAGACGCTGTCGCCGACGCCGTCGCGGTGCTGCACCGGGTCAGCAACGTCCAACTGCATGAGCTGGCCGCGGCGCACCTGGGCCGCCCGCCGCGCGAGGACGAGTTCGAACCGAGCACCTGGATGATGATCCGCGAGGGATTCGCCACCACCGGCCTGGCCTACGCCGAAGCCATCGCGGCCGTCCACGACCAGACCCGGCGGTTCGCCGCCGGGATGGCCGGCCACGACGTCCTGCTGGTGCCGACACTGCTGTCCGGACCGCCGCCGTACGGCCTGCTCAATCAGGCCCGCGCCGGCACCCGGGAATTCTTCGACGTCGAATTCGCCACCACCGGCTGGACGTCACTGGCCAATGTGACGGGCTGGGCCGCCATTTCCCTGCCGCTGGGCCGCACCGCGGACGGACTGCCCATCGGCGTCCAACTGATGGCGCCGGACGAGACCATCTTGCTGCAACTGGCCCGGCAGCTGGAGCACGCCGCGCCCTGGGCCGACCGCTACCCACGCCCCTGAGCCCGCCCACCGCGCCGTGCAACAATTCGGGCATGGTCATGTCGATCGATCGCCCGAAGCTGGAAGGCAACATCGCCGTCGGCGAGGACCGCCAGATCGGTTTCGCCGAGTTCGGGGATCCGCAGGGACGCGCGGTTTTCTGGCTGCACGGGACGCCCGGCGCACGCCGGCAGATCCCGACCGAGGCCCGCGCGTTCGCCGCCCAGAAGAACATCCGGCTGATCGGCATCGACCGGCCCGGCATCGGATCCTCGACGCCGTACCAGTACGAGAACGTGCTCGGGTTCACCGAGGACCTGCGGACCATCGCCGACACCCTCGGCATCAACCGGTTCGCGGTGATCGGCCTGTCCGGCGGCGGTCCCTACACGCTGGCCACCGCGGCCGCCATGCCCGACCGGGTGGTGATGGCCGCCGTGCTCGGCGGCGTCGCACCGCTGATCGGCGAGGACGGCATCAGCAGCGGCCTGATGGAACTGGCCAAGATCGTCCGGCCCGTCCTCGAGGTCGCCGACACCCCCATCCGCTGGGTGGCCGGCTCACTGATCAAGCTGATCGGCCCGTTCGGCTCCCCCGCCCTCGACCTGTATGCCCGGATTTCCCCGGACGGCGACCGCAACCTGCTGAGCCGCCCCGAGTTCAAGGCGATGTTCCTCGACGACCTGCTCAACGGCAGCCGCAAGCAGCTGGCAGCACCGTTCGCCGACATCGTCGTGTTCGCCCGCGACTGGGGCTTCAGGTTGGCGGACATCACGGTGCCGGTGCGCTGGTGGCACGGCGATGCCGACCACATCGTGCCCTACGCCCACGGTCAGCACGCGGTGGCGCGCATCGCCGACGCCGAGATGTACACGCTGCCGGGTGAGAGTCACCTCGCGGGTCTCGGTGTGCCCGAAGACATCCTGACCAAGATTCTCGAGGTCTGGGACGACGCCGACCTCGCGGGCCAGTAAGGCCCCTCAGACCGTCACCGGCTGACCGCTGAGTACGCGGCGCAGCATGTGCATGGCGACGGTCGTCGACCGCTCCCGGATGTCGGCCCGGTTGCCGGGCAGGTGGATCGTGCGCGTGTGCGTCGCACCGTCGGCCAGCCCGACACTGAAACACACTGTGCCGACCGGCTTTTCGTCGCTGCCGCCACCGGGGCCGGCGATGCCGGTGATGCCGACGGCGACGTCGGCGCCGAACCGCTGCAGTGCACCCGCCGCCATGGCCTCGGCGACCGGTTCGGACACCGCACCGTGGGCCGCGATCAACGCGGGGTCGACGCCGAGCAGGTCCGCCTTGGCTTCGTTCGAGTACGACACCACGCCGCCGGCCAGGTAGGCCGAGGAGCCGGGCCGGTCGGCCAGCCGGGCCGCCAGCAGGCCCGCCGTGCACGACTCGGCCGTCGCGATGGTGCGACCCGAAAGCAGTTGCGCCACTTGGTCATCGACCAGCGCACCGTCCTCGGAGAAGACGTCGTGCGGATGCCGCTCACGCAGCAGCGCGGCCAGTCGCCGGTAGCTGTCGGTGGCGTCGGGTTCGTAGCGGGTGACGATCTCCAACTCGCCGCGACGCAGGCACGTCGTGATCTCCAGCCCGGCGAAACCGGGCACCAGGGTCTCGGCTTCCCGCAGCGTCTCGGCCAGTCCGGACTCGGGCAGGCCGAACATCCGGATGGTCTCCTGGCGGTAGACGGTGCGGCCGGCGATCGCACGTTGCGCCGTCGCCGTCTCGATGGCCCGGCTCCACATCGGCCGCAGCTCGCGGGGCGGTCCGGGGAGCACGATCACCGTCGGTGCGCCGCCGGCCCGGGTCACCACGACACCCGGTGCCGTGCCGACGGGGTCGAGGATCTCGACGCCGTCGCCCGCCGGCACCAGGGCCTGCTTGCGGTTGGCCGCCCGGACCGCCTCGAAATCGGCGCCCGGGAACCGGCCCATGAAGGACCGCAGGATCTCGGCGATGCGCTCCTCGAGCGCTTCGTCGAGCACCAGCTCGCGGCCACAGAACTTCGACACCACGGCGACGGTCATGTCGTCGGCCGTCGGCCCCAGGCCGCCGCTGGTGACGATCAGGTCGACACCTTGTGCGGCAAGGAAATTCAGTTGCGCTTCGATGTCCTCGGGCCGGTCACCGCAGATGGTGATGTGCGCCAGCTCGACGCCGAGTTCGAGCAGCCGGTCGGCCAGCCACGGCCCGTTGAGGTCCTGGACCCGGCCGGTGAGAACTTCGGTCCCGGTCACCACGATGCCCGCACGCACGCCCATGGCGATCAGGGTACGGCGCTGCGGGCTCGGTCAGACCGCCAGCCAGGCGCGCACGGTGTCGAGCTCGCGCGTGTACTGCTCCATGATGTCGTCCTGGAACCGCGTGCCGCCGCTGATCGCGTCGTCACCGCGCCAGATCACGCGGACCCGGGACGCGCCACGCAGGTAGACGTCGACGCGGTCGTCCGTGTGCCGCTGCCACCCGCTTGCGGCGGTGCGCTCGGCCAGTGCGGAGCGTTCGTCAGCCATGTGTTTCTCCTTCACGTCGACTCACCATCATGTCCTATGCGCCCGGTCTCGGGACCCGCGGTACCGCGTCGGGCGCCGCGGGCCGGACGTCCGGCTCGGCCAGACCAGGGTCGGTCACCGAGGCCCGCGCGGCCGCCTCCGCCGCGTCCTGAGGTGGCCGGCCACCGGTCACCGGGACCGTCACGGGCGGCGTGTTGTAGCCGCCGACCCGCACCCAGCCGGCGTTCACACCCGGTTTCGGCACCAACCCCCGGACATGCGCGGTCTCCCCCGGATACACCGTGACGTAGTTGTCGCTGTACTCGATGGGCAGGATCTCGTCGGCGTCCGGCGCGGTGGTCAGCTCGGCCCGCTCGAAGAACGCGACCTGCTTGGTCGGGTTGCGCAGCGTGATGTCGACGACCTGCTGGCCGTCCCCGTTCACGGTGCCGGCGGCACTGACCTCGAGGCGGGCCTTCGTCATGTAGTTCAGCGGCGTCATGTCGGCCCACGCGGTCTGATGCAGCTCGAAGGCGACGTCCTTGCGGGGGTCTCCGATGTCGTCCTGCTGCGACTGCCAGTAGTCGTTGTCGGCGATGACCTCGCCGACGGGGTTCACCAGCTCGCACCGGACGAAGAACACCCGGGAATCGGGCACCATCCGCGGCAGCGTCAGCGCCACCGCGGCGGCACCGGACGCCACGTCGTACGGGTCACTGGTGCGGTCGTCGCGCAGGTTCCCGTTGATGTCGTACACCCGCGTGCGCACACGCAGGCCCACCGCGTTCTCCGGGCTCTGGTTGGTGATGCTGACCTTGGCGGTGCTGTGGTCGCCCGTGGCGTACGAGTCGAACGTCACCGACAGCGGCTGCAGGCCCTTCTTCGCGCCGTAGTACGCACCACCGGGCCGCAGGTAGTAGTCGAAGATGTTGCCGAAGAACGACGGCCAGTGGTTGTTGAGCATCCAGTAGATCGTCATCTTGTGGTCCGCCCAGCCCAGCGCGGCGAACGATTCGAACTGGGCCCGCGTCGCCTCGTAGTGGGCAAGCTGGGCTTTGCGCGTGAATTCCTCGGCGCCACTGGAGGATCCGTAACGCTGCACGACGGCGTCGCGGATGCTGGCCAGGGCCTCGTTGCCGGGATTGGAACCGGCGTGGAAGTACCACATGTCGTTGATCGGCCAGAGCTTGTCCGGCGGGATGAACTTGCGCAGGCTCGCGAACGGCGGGATGTGCTCGTTGTCGCCCTGTTCGGCCGACGCGCCGCGCGCGGCGGCATACGCACCGTCGAACCAGTACGCGGGCGGCCGCCACGTGTACGGGCCGGCCATCTGGATGCCGTCCCACAGACGGTTGCCCGACGAATCGGTCGTGTAGGACGACACCGTGTCGACAACGGCGTTCTGCCAGTGCAGCTTTCGCAGAATCTCGTGGTACTGCTCGAGGATGTCGGCGGGCGGGTGCCCGTCGCTGGCATTGGCCCAGACGAACGCCGACGCGTGCGATCGCAACATCGTGATCTGCGAGCGCAGGCTGTCCTGCGCGACCCGATGGTCCTCCTGGCCCCACTGCGGCCACTTCTCCCACTGGTTACAGCACATCCAGCCCACCATGAGCGGGATGCCCAGTTCGTCGGCCCGCTCGATGAACCGGGCGCCGGGAATCTTCGATTCCATCCGGATCATGTTCAGACCCAGATCCTTGACGTAGCGCAGGATCGCGTTGTCGCGGTCGGGATCGTCGCGGTACAGCAGATCGGGGGTGTAGGTCGCACCGCGCGCCAGGAAGTCGCGGCCGTTGACCTTGAGGTAGAAGTTGCCGCCGGAGCCCAGTTGCGGGAACTCCTCGCTGCCGTCGCGGCCCTGTTCGATGGACCGGATGCCGAAGCGCTGCTTCAGCTCGTCGGTGGCCTGCCCGTACTGCAGGAACTGGATACGCAGGTCGTACAGGTCGGGCCTGCCCATGGTGTACGGCCACCACAGGTCCGGATGGGAGACGCGCAACGCCTCATAGTCGCCGGGGCTGAACGTGACGTCGCGGCTCTCCCCCGGCCCGAGCGAGACCGGCCGCTCGATGTCGATGTCCGCCTTGCCGGCGCGGGTGATGGTCGCCCGGACGACGCCGTTGACGCGCTGGTCGGAGTAATTGGTCAGGCCCGACCGGACGCTCAGCTGGGCGCTGTCGGTGCGCGGCAGCGGCAGCTGGCTGTTCACGGTCGCGTCGGTGATCGCCACGTCGCCGGACATCTTCAGGGTGACGGGCTTGAGGATGCCGGCGTTGCGGTCCGCCACGAACGAGTTGCCGTTGGCCGGGTTCTTGCCAGGCCCTTGATAGCCGAGATAGTTCCAGTTAATCCAGTCGAACCAGCTGTCGGCCAGCTCCACGCCGTCGACGTCCTGCAGCGCGCGCTCCGGGGTCACCTTGACGGCGAGTGTGTTGGTGCGGCCGCGGTCGATCCACCTCGACACGTCGAGGGTGTGGTCGACGTACATGCCCGCGATCTGCCGGCTGTCGGCGATCTGATGCCCGTTCAGCCAGATCTCGGCCCGGTAGTTGATGCCGGGAAAGTTGAGGCGGTACGTCGAGTGCCCCGCCGGCGCGACGAAAGTGGTGCGGTACCACCAGTCCTGCTTGTACAGGTCCTGCGGCACCTTGGTCAGCAGGTTGTCGCCGTAGTAGAGGTCCGGGTACGTGCCGTCGTCCTGCAGTGCCTCGAGCACCGTCGCCGGCATGTGCCGCACCTGGTGCCAGCCGGGCCCGGCAGCGGGGAATCCGTCGAGGCTGAGCTGCGCGCCGGTGGCCACCATGCCCTGCGCGGAGGACAGCTGCCAGCCTTGTGCGAGTTCTACTTCGGCGGCCGCGCTCATGGGCCTCAGCAGGCGCGGCAGATCGCCGGTGCACGCGAACAGCAGCACCAGAGACATGACGGCACCCAGCACTGCACCGCGGCGCAACTCGGTCGAGATAGCCCTGCTCCCTCCGAAACGACAGCATCTGAACGCGCTTCTACAACCGAACGCGCGATGTGGGGGCACCTCATTGTGCCCCGTCAGACCGGCAGTTCCGGAATCGCTGAGGTCAGAACTTGTGTGGCACGTCGGTCGTCAGGCCGCCGTCGACGACGAACTCGCTGCCGGTGGCAAACGACGATTCGTCACTGGCCAGGAAGACCACGAAGGTCGCTACCTCATCGGACTGGCCGGGCCGGCCGAGCGGCGCGATCATCATGTCGTCGGGAAAGTATTTGGTCATCGGCGTGCGGATGAAGCCCGGCAGGATCGTGTTGACGCGGATCTTGTCCTTGCCCAGGTCGATGGCCGCCGATTTGGTCAGGCCGCGCACCGCCCACTTGGACGCGACGTATGCATGCAGCAGCGTCGCACCGCGCATGCCCTCGATGGATGAGATGTTGATGATCGAGCCGCTGCCGGCCTCCCGCATCGGCGCGACCACGGCCTGCATGCCCAGGAAGGTGCCGGTGAGGTTGACGTCGATGCACTTCTGCCACTTGGCCATGTCGAACTCGCCGATCTTGCCGAGGGCACTGATTCCGGCGTTGTTGACCAGGACGTTGAGCAGGCCGAACTGTTCGGTGGCCGTGGCCACTGCCGCTGCCCACTGGTCGGCGTCGGTGACGTCGAGGTGGACATAGCGGGCAGCGTCCCCGAGTTCGGCGGCCAGTGCCTCGCCGGGCTCATCGAGGATGTCGCCGATGACGACCTTGGCGCCCTCGCCGACCAGCATCCGGGCATGTGCCGCGCCCATCCCCCGAGCGCCGCCAGTGATCAGTGCAACTTTTCCGTCCACGCGTCCCATGACGGGTCACGCTACCGTCCGGCGGATGAAGAAAATCCCGGCATACTGGTCAGCATGTCTGCGCTGAACGCAGAGCCGATCACCGGGCCCATCACAGCGGTCGACGCCGATGACCTCGGCGAGACAAGCTCGCGCGTCGGTGCTTTCTTCGACGTCGACGGCACGCTGGTGTCCGGCTTCATCGCGACCGTGCACGCCGCCCACCGGTTCCGGCAGCGGCAGGCGGCTTTCGGCGAGCTCACCGGAATTCTCGAGGCGACGGTGCGATACAAGTTGCGCCGCATGGAGTTCGAGCGCTTGCTGGTGCGCGCCGCCGGCTACCTGCGCGGCGAATCCCTCGCCGAGCAGGAGGCACTCGGCGAGCAGCTGTTCCACAGTCACGTACAGGCCAGGATCTTCCCGACCATGCGCGAGGTCGTGCGCGCCCACCAGCGGTCCGGCCACACGGTGGTGCTGAGTTCGTCGGCGCTGACCATGCACGTCATGCCGCTGGCCCGCTATCTCGGCGTCGAGCACGTCATCTGCAATCACTTCACCGTCGATGCCGACGGCACCCTCACCGGTGACATCGTGCGGCCCATCGTCTGGGGCCACCGCAAGGCCGCTGCGGTCGAGGCGTTCAGTCAGGCGAATCAGGTTGACCTGCAACAGAGTTACTTCTACGCCGACGGCGACGAGGACCTGCCCCTGATGCGCGTCGTGGGGCACCCGATTCCGGTCAATCCACGGCCCGGGCTGGCAGCCGAAGCGGAGCGACTCGGGTGGACGGTGGTCCGCGCGGCGGCCGCGCCCAGCGCTCGACCGGGCTGGCTACGACGACTCACCCGTCGCTGAGCTTCTGGAACGGCCGTCGCCCGAAATCTGGGCCCGAATCCGCGCGTAGCCTTGCGCGCCGGACCGTCACGCGGTACTAAATTAGAACACGTTTCAGTTTTGCCGCTTCCGCCTCGGCCCCAGCACAAGGAACCCCAATGCGTACCGCTATCTGCGACCAACTCGGCATCGAATACCCGATCTTCGCCTTCACCCACTGCCGCGACGTGGTCGTGGCAGTCAGCAAAGCCGGCGGCTTCGGTGTCCTGGGCGCGGTCGGCTTCTCCCCCGAACAGCTCGAGATCGAGCTGAAGTGGATCGACGAGAACATCGGCGACCACCCCTACGGCGTCGACATCGTCATCCCCAACAAGTACGAGGGCATGGACCAGGTCGACCTGGATCCCGAGGTGCTCAAGAAGCAGCTCAACGCGCTGGTGCCGCAGGAGCACCTGGACTTCGCGAAGAAACTCCTCGCCGACCACGGCGTGCCGGTCGACCACAGCGACGACGACGCCCTGCAGCTGCTCGGCTGGACCGAGGCCACCGCGACCCCGCAGGTCGAGGTCGCGCTGCAGCACCCGAAGTGCACGCTGATCGCCAACGCGCTGGGCACCCCGCCGAAGGACATGATCGACCACATCCATGCCGAGGGCCGCAAGGTCGCCGCGCTGTGCGGCTCGCCGTCGCAGGCCCGCAAGCACGCCGACGCCGGCGTCGACATCATCATCGCCCAGGGCGGCGAGGCCGGCGGGCACAGCGGTGAGATCGGCTCGATCGTGCTGTGGCCCCAGGTCGTCAAGGAGGTCGCGCCCGTCCCGGTGCTGGCCGCCGGTGGCATCGGCAGCGGCCAGCAGATCGCCGCGGCGCTGGCGCTCGGCGCACAGGGCGCGTGGACCGGTTCGCAGTGGGTGATGGTCGAGGAGAGCGAACACTCCGAGCAGCAGCACGCCGCCTACGCCAAGGCCAGCAGCAAGGACACCGTGCGCAGCCGGTCGTTCACCGGCAAGCCGGCGCGGATGCTGCGCAACGACTGGACCGAGGCCTGGGAGAAGGAAGGCAACCCGAAGCCGCTCGGAATGCCCTTGCAGTACATGGTTTCCGGCATGGCGGTGGCGGCCACGCACAAGTACCCCAACGAGAGCGTCGACGTCGCGTTCAACCCCGTCGGCCAGGTGGTCGGTCAGTTCACGAAGGTCGAGAAGACCGCCGCGGTGATCGAGCGCTGGGTGCGGGAGTACCTGGAGGCCACCGGTCGGCTCGAGGAACTGAACGCGGCCGCGTCCGTGTGATCGAGGCCGGGCTTTTCCGGGCACAACGCCGCTTACGCCGCGGATCGCAGCCAACATGTGGCTGCAATCCGCGGCGTAACGCTTCAACGTGAGCATAGACCCGTGCCCACGGATTATGTATGGTTACATACATAATCCGACGGAAGGGCGCGGATGGCTGGTCCACGTGAACGCATGATCGTGTCTGCGGCACTGCTCATCCGTGAGCGCGGCGCGCAATCGACGGCCATCGCGGACGTGCTCGCCCACAGTGGGGCACCCCGCGGCTCGGCATACCACCACTTTCCCGGCGGGCGTACCCAACTGCTCTGCGAGGCAATCGATTTCGCCGGCGAGTACATCGCCCGCCGGATCGACAAGGCCGGCACCGCACTCGAGGCACTCGACGTGCTGGTCGACGGCTTCCGGACCCAACTCACCGAGACCGGGTTTCGGGCCGGCTGCCCCGTGGTCGCGGTCGCCGTCGAGGCCGACAACCCGCCCGTCATCGAACGCGCCGCCGCCGCCTTCACCCGCTGGCTCGGCCGGCTCGAAGCGCAGCTGCGGACCGAAGGCGTGTCCGCCGAACAAGCCGCCGAACTGGCCATGCTCGCCACCACCGCCATCGAAGGCGCCGTGCTGGTGGCGCGCACCACCGGCACCACCACCCCATTGGACCTCGTGCATCGGCAGCTGCGCGCCCTCGTGACTGCCGCAACCGACCCGGAACGGAAGGCGTTGTCATGACCGAAACCCAGGAGTGGCAGTCCACCGCATGCATCCTGTGCGAGTGCAACTGCGGCATCGTCGTCCAGCTGGAGGGCCGGACGCTGTCGAAAATCCGTGGGGACAAGGCACATCCGGCCTCGCAGGGCTATACCTGCAACAAGGCACTGAGGCTGGACCACTATCAGAACAACCGCGACCGCCTGACCTCGCCGATGCGCCGGCGGCCCGACGGCACCTACGAGGAAATCGACTGGGACACAGCCATTTCCGAGATCGCCGAGGGCTTCTCGCGGATCCGCGACGAGTACGGTGGCGACAAAATCTTCTACTACGGTGGCGGTGGCCAGGGTAACCACCTGGGCGGCGCCTACAGCGGCGCGTTCCTCAAGGCACTCGGCAGCCGATACCGGTCAAATGCGTTGGCGCAGGAGAAGACCGGTGAATTCTGGGTCGACGCACAGCTCTACGGCGGACACACCCGCGGCGAGTTCGAGCACGCCGAGGTATCGGTGTTCATCGGGAAGAACCCGTGGATGTCGCAGAGCTTCCCGCGCGCCCGTACCGTGCTGCAGGACATCGCGAAAGACCCGCAGCGGTCGATGATCGTCATCGATCCCGTACTCACCGACACCGCCAAGATGGCCGACTTCCACCTGCGGGTCCGACCCGGGACGGACGCGTGGTGCCTGTCGGCCCTGGCTGCGGTACTGGTCCAGGAAGACCTCTGCGATGAGGCGTTTCTCGCCGAACACGTCACCGGCGTCGAACCGGTGCGGGACGCCCTGCGCGCCGTGGACGTCGACGAGTTCGCCCGGCGCTGCGGCGTCGACGCCGAGCTGCTGCGCGCCGCGGCGCGCCGGATTGCCGGGGCGGCAAGCGTTTCGGTGTTCGAGGACCTCGGCGTTCAGCAGGCGCCCAACAGCACCTTGTGCTCCTACCTGAACAAGATGCTGTGGATCCTGACCGGCAACTTCGCCAAACGCGGTGCGCAGCATCTGCATTCGTCGTTCGCGCCGCTGTTCGCGGCGGGCGGCGTGGGCCGCTCGCCGGTGACAGGCGCACCCATCATCGCCGGGCTGCTGCCGTCCAACGTCGTGCCGCAGGAGATCCTGACCGACCATCCGGACCGCTTCCGCGCCATGATCGTCGAGAGCAGCAATCCGGCGCACTCCATCGCGGACTCGAACGCCGTGCGCGACGCACTCGGCGCGCTGGAACTGGTGGTGGTCATCGACGTCGCGATGACCGAGACCGCCCGACTCGCCCACTACGTGCTGCCGGCGGCGAGCCAGTTCGAGAAGCCCGAGGCCACGTTCTTCAATCTCGAGTTCCCGCACAACACCTTTCATCTGCGCCACCCCCTGATGACGCCGCTGCCCGGCACCCTGCCCGAACCCGAGATCTGGGCGCGGCTGGTGCGCGCGCTCGGCGTCGTCGACGACGCTGAACTCGACCCGCTGCGCCGGGCCGCCCGCGAGGGCCTCGACGCGTACCTCGGAGCGTTCTTCGGGGCGGTCGGCGCCAATCCGTCGCTCGGCCGGGTGTTGCCGTACGTACTTTACGAAACCCTGGGCCCGACGCTGCCGGATGGATTGGCCGGTGCGGCCGCGTTGTGGGGGCTGGCGCAGAAGACGGCGATGACGTATCCCGATGCGGTCCGGCGGGCCGGCCATGCCGACGGCAACGCGCTGTTCACCGCGATCCTCGAAGGCCGCTCCGGGGTGACGTTCACGGAGCACGAGTACGCGGACGACTGGAGTCTGGTCACCCATGCCGACCGCCGGTTCGTCCTCGAGATACCCGAGATGCTCACCGAACTCGCGGCGCTCGCCACCGACCGGCCGCCGCTGATCTCCGACGAGTACCCGATCGTGCTGTCGGCCGGTGAGCGCCGGGCGTTCACCGCCAACGACATCATCCGCGATCCGGGCTGGCGCAAGCGCGACGCCGACGGCGCGCTGCGGGTCAGCGTGGAAGACGCCGCGGCGCTGGGCCTGGTCGACGGCGGGCGGGCCCGGATCACGACGGCCGCCGGTACCGCGGAAGCCTCGGTGGAGGTCACCGACGTCATGCTGCCCGGCCATGCGTCGCTGCCCAACGGGTTCGGCGTCGACTTCACCGAGGCCGACGGCGAGAAGCGGGTGCCCGGTGTGGCACCCAACAACCTCACCTCGGCGGACTGGCGCGATGCGTTCGCAGGGACCCCGTGGCACAAGCACGTGCCGGCCCGGATCGAGGCGCTGACGGTCTAGCCGGATGCCTGGGTGGCTTTGCGCGCGGCACCATCACGCGACCATCAGGACGCAGGTCCCCAGGCCCACGGCAACCCACAACGGTGCGGCGATGAAGGCGCACGACGACGCGGCGAGAGTGATGCGGCTGCCCCAGCGTTGCGTGGCGGTACCCGGTCGGTGAAGCCGGTTGATGCGGCCCACGATCCCGATTCCGTTGGCGCCCAACGCCCCAACCGGCATCGGACCCCCGCCGGCCAGGGCGAGCATCGCCGCCAACAGCACCGGGGTTCCGTGGCGCCGGGCGGCGGCATCATCTGCGCACATTTCCACCAATTGGGCGATGTCGGCGTGTGCGACAGTGAACAGCTTCATTCTGGGCATCGCCGCGGCAAGAGCTTTGGTGACCGCGATCAGTCCGTGATGCCCGCCCGAGACGTGGGCGCGTTCATGGTCCAGGACTGCCAGCAATTGGGGACGGGACAATGCGTCCAGCGCCGCACTGGTCACCACGACCACACCGGCCTTGCCACCGACGCAGTAGACCAGTTTGTTGGGCGCCTCGACGAGGATGCCGTCGAGGCCGGCGAGCTGTCGGCCCACCATGCGTGCCGACTCGGCGTGACGGCGACCGCGCACGCGCCCGCCGTGCATCACCCGGATGACGCGGACCGCCGCAACGACAGCGACGGTAAGCGAGAGGGTGGCCAGCACGGCTTCGATGAGCAGTCCGGTGCCGGTACTGACGGAAAAGAGCCGCGCCAGACACACCGACAGGCCCATCGGGTCGGGTTGGCGCCAGTTGTCCACGACGTCGACGGTCATGCCGACCGCGCCGGCCGTCCAACTCGTCACAACGCTGCCCACGACTGCGAGCCACGCCGCGACGGCGGCGCGCGGGGCCCAACCCGTCCGCGCCGGCCACGACAGCAGGGGCGGCGCGACAGTGGCCGCCAGTACCGCATAGAGCAGTAGGCAGGCCGCGACACTCACGGTTTGGTCTTTCGGGTTCGCGAACGCTGCAGCACTTTACGCAGTTGTGTGGATTCGTCGTCGGAGATGTGGTCGAGGAAATGCGTGAGAACGAGTTCGGTGCTGCCGCCGGCGTCGAGAGCTTCGCGCATCAGTTGGGCGCTGTATTGCTCGCGCGTCATGGCTGGGGCGTAGAGGTACGCTTTGCCGCTGCGCTCGCGCGTCAGCCAGCCCTTGCCGTGCAGGTTGTCCATGGTCGACATCACGGTTGTATAGGCGATCTCACGGTCCGTAAGCAGTTCCTCGAAGACCTCCCGCACGGACGTGGCGCCCGCGCGGGTCCACAGCCGATCCATCACGACCTTCTCCAGATCACCGAATCCGCGTGCCACTGAATCCCTTTCCCACCGTGACTGCGAGGCGCAGGCGTCCGCGACTCGCCACGCACGTGGCCCGGCCGAACCGCCCGATTTACGCAGTTCGACAGTAGTCGCGAGCGATCGGAGTCGCCACCACGACCAGCGGGCGCCGCCGGCTACGACGCGGCAATGGCACCAAGTGCTGCCAGTGCGTCCACGATCTCCTCGGCGTTCGGGGTTGCGGCGGGGTCCGCGATCCACTGGACCATGAGCCCGTCGATGACCGCGAGGGTGACCGATGTGATCACCTTGAGGTTCAGTGACGTATCACCGTCACGCGGCGAAAGGGCCTGGCGGGTTAGTTCTTCGGCGCGATCCCGCACCCGCGCGTATCCGTCGGCAAGCGCGGCGCGGATGGTGTCCGATCGCAATGCCGGCGCCCAGGATTCAATGCAGGAAACGACCGCGGGGCGCGTTTCGGCGAAGCTGTCAACGGTGGCGCGGAAGATGCCGACCAATTGCTCGCGCAAACTGCCGCCCTCGCCACCTGCGGCGAGCGCCGCTTCGAGACGTTCGGTCCAGCCCTCGAAGCACGCGGTCAGGGCCTGTTCGAGAAGCTGGTCCTTGCCGCCGAAGTGGTAGTTGATCGATGCGACATTGGCGCCGGCGGCACGGGCGATGTCGCGGGATGACGTGGCCCCGTACCCGAGGGTGCGGATGCACTCCAGCGCACCGCCGAGAAGTTTGTCCCGATTACCCACCGCTTGCATGTTCGGACCTTAGCAGGTAAACATACGTTTGTTGACATAAACATTTGTTTACCAAAGGGGAGGGCGGCGATGACTGTCGTTCGTGGATTGGTCGGCGTATACAACGGCGATGGCGGAGTTCGAGGCGAGCTGGCTTACGTCCTGGGCAAGCTGCGCGGCACGACCGAATGCGCGCTCTGCGAAATCACCCACCGCGGTCTCCGGTCCAACCCGGAGTGGAAGGACGTCGTCTGCAATCTCGCAGTGCCGTTCGACCTGGTACACCGCAACGAACGCACAGCCGAAGTCGCACAGCTGACCGGCGATGCCACCCCCGCTGTCGTCGCGGTCACCGATGACGGACACCGACTCGTCATGGGCCCGAACGATTTCGCCGGCACAGGAACGGACGCGGCCACGTTTGTCCGCGTGCTGCGCGAGCGGGTATCCGAGGCGGGGCTGGCATGGGCGTGACGAGGACGACGCCACGCCAGCGGACGTTGCCGCCCGGCCCCCGGCTTCCGAAGTACCTCCAGAGCATGCTGTACCTGAGGTACCGGGAGTGGTTTCTTCCGCTGTTGCGGAAGCGATTCGGCGATGTCTTCAGCCTGCACGTACCGCCTTATGCCGACGACCTCGTCGTCTTCTCCACGCCTGCGGCCATCGGTGACATCTTCCGGGCCGGCCCGCGCCAGCTGCACGCCGGCGAAGGCAACCAGATTCTCGGGGCAGTGCTGGGCGAGCATTCGGTGCTGCTCGTCGACGAGGAGGCGCATCGCCGGGTGCGCGGACTTCTGATGCCCGCGTTCAACGGCGCAGCCTTGCGTGAATACCGCGCGATGATCACCGATCGGGCTCGGACCGAAGTGACGGCATGGGCGCCGAACACCGACGTCGCCATGCTCACGGCGATGAACCGGCTGACCCTGGAGATCATCATCACGGTCGTGTTCGGGGTCACCGATCCGACGGTCAAGGCCGAACTCGTCGACCGGCTGCGCACCATCATCAACATTTCACCGGCCATCTTCGCAGGATTCAGATTCCCTCTTCTGCAACAGTTTTCGCCCTGGAAGGGTTTCGCAGCCAATCAGCAACGCATCGATGCCATCTTCTACCGCGAGATTCAGTCGCGCCGTACGGCTGTTGATCTCGCCAGTCGCAGCGATGTCCTGTCACGGCTGATCCGAGCCGATGGTGAAGCGATCGGCGACCCGCTGACCGACGCCGAGTTGCGCGACCAGCTGGTGTCGCTGCTGCTCGCCGGTCATGAGACGACCGCCGCCGCACTGGCCTGGACACTGTGGGAACTGGCCTCGCACCCCGAAATTCAGTCCACAGCACGGGCCGCCGCGTACCGCGGCGACGACAAGTACCTCGACGCGGTGTTCCGGGAAGGTCTGCGCCGCCACAGCGTCATCGTCTCCACTGCCCGTAAGCTCACGGAGCCAATGACGATCGGTGGTGAATCGCTCCCCCGCGGAACGGTAGTCAATACGTCAATTCTGTTGGCCCACAAGGATCCTCGAAACCACGCGCAACCGGACCGATTCCGTCCCGAGCGCTTCCTCGGGACGAACCCGCCGCCGAACACCTGGTTGCCGTTCGGAGGCGGCGTCCGCCGCTGTCTGGGCGCCGGGTTCGCCACCACCGAGGCCACCGTCATCCTCACCGAAATTCTGACCCGCTGGGAACTGCGCACCACCAGGCCCGAGGAGCCCGAGCGCGTCCGCAACATCACCACCGTGCCGCGCCACGGCGCGGTACTGCGGATCACCGCCGGCAATTCGGCAACAGGTCAGGATTGAGTCCGGTTATCCGCCCATGCCATTGCGGCCAGGACCACAGCATGCGCAGTCGGGGCCACAGCACGGGCAGTCGTCCATCGGCATGTTCATCATCGGTCCCATTGCGGCCATGTCACACCACATCATCGCAGGTTTGGGGCCACCGGACGAGTAGGACACCATCGCCGGATCGGCGCCGGTGACGTCGAAATACACTTTGCCGGTGGCAGTTTGACCTTCGGCCAGTGTTGCGCCGGACACCCCTGCCGGGCTGGCCAGTTGCCACAACACAGGGTAGCTCCGGTGGTCGGTCCCCATGGCCGAGAAGTTCGGAATCACCGGGGTCACCGCGCCGCTGACCGCCCGGACCGTCACCGTCGCCTCCCACAGCCGCCCTGCCAGGGGGTACCCGGGAGCGGCGTCGGCGCTGGCGTGCAGCCCGGTCAGCGTCCAATCCTGCACCACTGCGCCGCCTGCATCGGTCAGCCGTTGATGTGAGCCCACTTCATGCGGGCATTTTTCGGCAGCCGCACCTGCCGGCGGCGCCCCGAGAGCAGCCAGACCCGCCAATGCCGCTCCCGCCACCATCACCCTTGCCTCAATGCGCACCTGTGCCTCCTCCGACAAATAGATCTACGTACTTACTACGTAGATCTATTTGTACCAGGCCTGTGCGCAGACCTCGCCGGACATCACACCTAGGTAGCAACCGGGTCGGTCGGCAGGAGCAGCCGGTCGATCGTGCTGACGCTCTCGGGCGACAACCCCTCCCGCATGACGGCCTCGAGAAACTGTGTCGCGACGGCCTTGACCTTGACGTGCGTCAGCTGCGAGCGCCACGTCAGGATGTCGAACGCGCGGTCGGCATCGATGCCGTATGCCGCCATCAGGATGCCCTTGGCCTGCTCGATGATGGCGCGGGACTTCACGACCTCTTTGATCTCCGAGGTGAGGTCGGCTTGCATGGTCTCGGTGACATCGACGTAGTAGCCCTGCGTCCCGATCACCCGACCCGACTCGTCGGTCACGTGGTCACCGACCACCACCATCCAGTGGGTCTTGCCATCGACGTCGATGATCCGGTGCCGACTGCTGAACAGGCCTCCCGACCGCACGCGGTCCAGGATTTCTGCCACCCGGGCCCGGTCGTCAGGGTGCTTGTGGCTCAGCAGCAACTCGGTCGTGGGCTCCACCTGTCCTGGCGCGTAGCCGTGCATGCGGGCCACCTCTGCGGACCACACCCACCGCTGATCGGCGACGAAGAACTTGAATCCCCCGGCCTTCGGCGAATCCCCGCCGGCCAGTACCGCGGCGACCTCCCAGTGCTCGGACGCGTTGTCGGCATCGGCGGCATCGGCGGCATCGGCCAGTGCATCAGGCATACAGAACCAATCGTCGATCTCTATGAGGGCTAAGCCGGGCCGCGCTGACGGTCGGCCCGCAAATACTAGCCGCTATGTCAGCTCTCTGACATAGCAAACGCCAAAGTGGCGAGTTCATATCGGCACGGCACACCTGTCGAGTAGCTTGCATGAGTGGGCTTGGGGGTTCGGTGAGCGATCTGCACCGCAACGCGGTGCTTGCAACCTTCGACAGCGACCGCCTCGATCGATTGCTGCCGCACATCCAGGTCGACTTCAGCCCCATCGGCCACGTCGCGCAACGGGCCGGAACCCCGTTGAGCCACATCCACTTTCCCCTCGACTCGGTCTATTCGGTGCTGGCCGAATCCGAACACGGCACCGGTATCGAAGTGGGAACCGTCGGATCAGAAGGCCTGGTCGGCATCGCCGGTCACCTGGGTGCCCGCAACAGCCGCCAGACCGTCATCTGCTGGTGTGCCGGCGACACCGCCTACGTACCGGTTGCCGAATTTCTCCGGGCGACCACAGAAGGGGGTCCGTGGCACGACGCGATCGACAGGTTCACCGACTATCTGCTCATCCAGACGGCCCAGAACGTGCTGTGCATCAGCCAGCACTCGGTGCGGGCACGGCTGGCGCGCTGGCTCCTGGCCGCCCATGACCGATACGACTGCCAACAATTCTCGAGCACCCAGGAAAGCCTGTCGCAGATGCTGGGTGTGCAGCGTCCGACCATCTCGGACACGGCGGCGCGGATGCAGCGCGAGGGTTTGATCACCTACCGGCGCGGCAACATCGAGATCGTCGACCGCGTCGGACTCCGGCAGATCGCGTGCGAGTGCTATCGGATTGTCGACCAGGCACTCACGGCCGTGCGCGACGCGGGCCGGCCGAACTAGCCGACCGGGTCCTCCGGCGCGGGCGCCGGAGCTGCGACCGGTGCCTGCGGACCGGCGGGCATCCCCGCGGGCGGTGCCGCGTCGGCGTCCATCGGGCGCTGCGCCAGCAGCACGAGGGCCTGCTTCGGGCTGATCTCGCGTTCCTGGACGGCGTGCCACACATCGCGCAGATACGACAGCTGGTCGGTGTCCTGCGAACCTTCCGCAGTGGTCGTGGTGTACGGCGGCAGATTCTCGGGACTGGACAGGTGCGGCACCGGTGCGGCGTTCGCCACCGGGACCGGCTTCCCGACCGGAGCCGGCTTGGGATCCACGGGCGGCGGCGGATCGATCGGCGCGGCCGAGAGGTCGACCGGCGCGGTGTCGTCGGCCCACGCGGCGGCGGCCGGCGTGACCGGCAGCAGCAACGCTGCGCAGGCCAGACCTACGGCGCGGAATTTGACGCTGTCCAGGATTCTCATGTGTTGCCCTCCCGTCCGTCTCCGGTAACCAATGGTGCTACAGGTGACTGCGGTATTGCTGGGAATTTGCCGGATCAATGTGGTGCGGCCGTACGAATCCCGGCTGGCGTCCCGCGCCGCGGCGGACCTGCAACAGCCGGATCGGCTACGACGAATAGTGCCCGTACGTTCGGCGGGCATCGCCATTCGCCCAGAATCCGGGCCGAATTATCGGCATAACCTTGCGGCTCCGACCGGCACGCGGTACTAAATTGGAACACGTTGCAGAGTGAGGAGCGTCACATGGCGGCACCCAACATCCCAGCGGGATTCGACTTCACCGACCCCGACATCTACGCGCAGCGGCTGCCGGTCACGGAGCTGGCCGAACTGCGCCACGTCGCGCCGATCTGGTGGAACGAACAGCCCATGGGCAAGGGTGGCTTCGACGACGGTGGCTACTGGGTGGTGACGCGGCACAAAGACGTCAAGGAGGTGTCGCGCCGCAGCGACGTGTTCTCCAGCCAGGTGAAGACGGCCATCCCGCGGTACCAGGACGGCACTGTCACCGAGCAGATCGAGCGCGGCAAATTCGTGCTGCTCAACATGGACGCGCCACACCACACCCACCTGCGCAAGATCATCTCCCGCATGTTCACGCCGCGGGCCATCGAACTACTGCGCGACGAACTGAGCCGGCGCGCACAACAGATCGTGCAGGAGGCAGCCACGCAGGGCTACGGCGATTTCGTCGAGCAGGTGTCGTGTGAGCTGCCGCTGCAGGCCATCGCCGGACTGATGGGCGTGCCGCAGGAAGACCGGAAGAAGCTGTTCCACTGGTCCAATCAGATGGTCGGCGACATGGACCCCGAATTCGCCGGCAATGACGCCATCACGGCGTCGGTCGAACTGATCATGTATGGCATGGCCATGGCCGCCGACCGGGGCGCCAACCCGCGCGACGATCTGGTGACCCGGCTGGTGCAGGCCGACGTCGAGGGACACAAGCTCTCGGACGACGAGTTCGGATTCTTCGTCATCCTGCTGGCGGTGGCGGGCAATGAGACGACCCGCAACACCATCACGCAGGGCATGATGGCCTTCGCCGAGCACCCGGACCAGTGGGAACTGTTCAAGCGCGAACGCCCGGCGACGGCAGCCGACGAGATCGTCCGCTGGGCGACGCCGGTCACCTCGTTCCAGCGCACCGCGACGCAGGACACCGAACTCAGCGGAGTGCCGATCAAGAAGGGCCAGCGGGTGGTGATGTTCTACCGGTCGGCCAACTTCGATGAAGAGGTGTTCGACGACCCGTACACGTTCAACATCATGCGTGATCCGAACCCGCACGTCGGCTTCGGCGGGACCGGCGCCCACTACTGCATCGGGGCGAACCTGGCCCGCATGACGATCGACCTGATGTTCAACGCGATCGCCGACCACCTGCCGGACCTGCGTCCGCTCAGCGAGCCGGAGCGGCTGCGGTCCGGCTGGCTGAACGGCATCAAGCACTGGCAGGTCGACTACACCGGCGCTAACGCGAAACCAGCTGTCGCGCAGTGATCTTGGGCCCGCCCGGATAGTCGAGCAGGGACTGCCAGTAGTCGTCGGACAGCTCCTCGCCGGAGCGCAGCACCATGGCGAGGCCCGTCGCCATCGCGACACCGAGCAGGCCCAGCCACAAGCCGGTGACGGCGATGACCACCCACAGCACGGTCGTCAGCACGGGCCAGGGCGACACCAGCATCAACACCGGCGCGAAGAAGAATCCGGTACCGACGTACCACGCCGATCCGGTTCGGTCGGCCGCCATGACGGCACGCAGCCACACTGGCGGGGACTGCGGCGGTGGTTGGGTTGTGTGGTTCGTGCGCATGATTCGAGGCTGTCCGCATCAGGTAATTGCCGCAATTACCTGACAGGTAGTCGCCACCGGGACGGCCAACCGCGACACTGGGATCGTGACCGCCGCCAGCGCTGCCCCGACACGATCGCCGCAACCTTTCGGAACGCTGATGCGGCAGTGGCGCCAGCGGCGGCGCATCAGCCAGCTCGACCTGGCGATCGAGGCCGACGTCTCGGCGCGCCATCTCAGTTTCATCGAGACCGGCCGATCGACGCCGAGCCGCGCCATGGTGCTCAAGCTCGGCAGCGTGCTCGATGTCCCTGCGCGAGAACAGAACCGGCTACTGCTGGCGGCGGGTCATGCGCCCGTGTTCGCCGAGCGGTCACTCGACGATCCGGAGATGAGCGCGGTACGCACCGGGATCGATCGCGTCCTCGCCGCATACGAACCGTTTCCGTGCCTGGCCGTCGACCACCTGTGGAACATCGTCGCCGCCAACGCCGGCATCGCCGTACTGCTCCAGGACGTCGCTCCGCGGTTGCTCGAATCGCCCAACGCGCTTCGCATCTCACTGCACCCAGACGGCCTGGCGCCCCGGATTCGCAATCTCGGCCAGTGGCGGCACCACGTGCTCGGCAGGCTGCGCCGCGAGGTTTCCGCCAGCGCGTCGGAGGAGCTCCACGACCTGCTGACCGAGATCGAGGCCTACCCCGGTGGCGACGTCGACTCGTCCGATCTCGGCGGGGTCGCGGTGCCGCTGGAGGTCGACGGCCCGGACGGCCGGGTACTGACCTTCATCAGCACCGTCACCACTTTCGGCACCGCGCTGGACCTCACGGCGGTGGAGTTGAGCATCGAAGCGTTCCTGCCCGCCGACGAGGTGACGGCGCAGGCGCTCAGGAGTTGATGATGATCGGGTCGCCGATGTTGACCTGGTTGTAGTACCACTGCGCGTTGTCGGTGCTCAGGTTGATGCAGCCGTGACTCACGTTCGAACTGCCTTGCTGCGCAACGGACCACGGCGCCGCGTGCACGTAGACGCCGCCCGAGGTCACCCGCACGGCGTAGTAGACCGTCAGCTTGTAGCCCTCGGGGTCGTTGAGCGGGATGCCGATGGTCCGCGAATCCATGACGACAGGATTCTCCTTCGACATCGCGGTGAACGACCCCACCGGTGTCGGATGCTTGGGCTTGCCCATGGACGCCGGCATCGTCTTCACGACCTGCCCGTCGATGCTCACCGTGAAGGTGTGCCCGCTGATGCTCGCGACACCGAGGGTGGCCGTGGCGGTCTCGAACGACTGCTTGACCCCGCCGACCGACACCATGATGGACGAGTGCGCCGGCCAGTACGTGCTGGGCGTGAACTGCATCTTGTTGTCCGCGGGCCACGAGAACGTCCCGGCGGGCGCCTTCGTCATCTTCGGCGACGAGAACTCGATGGTCCGCTCGGCGCGTCCCCGGTCTGCGACCGGCCGGCTGAACGTCACCGTGACGGGCATCCCGACACCGACGGCGGGGCCGCCACTCGGGCTGATCGTGGCGACCGGAAGGGACTCGGGCAACGCCGCGACAGCAGCACCCACGGAGCCGCTCAGCATCATCACCGCAGATGCGGCGACGGCCAGCGCATAACGCACAGTTTTGGGCAAGGGGTCCATCCTCCGGTCCGGGATACGTTCACTACATATCGTAGTTCGGCTCCGGACGTTACTTCGGTCAGCCGCACGCGCCCGGCCCGGCGAATGTGGAACGACCTGAGGATTTACTGCGGCGGGGCGGCGGGCTCGGCCGGCGCCGCGGCATCGGCAGGCGCCGGAACGGCCGGTGCCGGGCCGTCCGCCGGTACGGCGACCGCGACCGCGTTGGACGGCATCTCCACCGGCGGGATGTCCGTGGCGGAAGGTGGCACCTCGGCAGGCGGCAGGCCGTCGGGGTGCGCTGCCGGTTCGGGTTCGACGACGGGAGCCGCTTGCGGCTCGACCACCGGCGCATCGGACAGTGGCGCTTCGACGGGTGCCGACAGCTCGGCCGACGGCTCGGCGGCGGGCGCCACGTGCACCGTCGGCGGCTCGACCGGCGCGACGGCCTGCTCGGCGGCCGCGGGCCGCGGGCTCTTGGTGACCGACGTCGACGGAGCGCCGCGCGAGGGCAGGAACTGCAGCGTGACAGCCATCGACACCGATGCCACGAACGCCGTCGACCCGACGGCCAGCATGGTCAGGGGCAGCGCGGGCGAGCTCGGCACCTTCTCCCACCGCGACGAACCGCTCGACCGGTGCCGACCGGCGGGCGCGAACGCGGGTCGCTCGAACTCCTCCTCGAAAGCATCGAACGTCGGGTCCCAGCCGAAATCCTGTCCGGCCCATTCGTCGGGACGCGGCACGTCGCCGAAGTAGTACGGCTCCGACAGGTCCGAGTCGCCCGACCGCACCGACACCAGCGCCGCACCACGGGCGAGGGCCAGATCAGCTTCCTCCGGCGTGAACACCGGCACCGACAGCGCGTCCTGCAGCCCCGGCAGGATGGCCTCGAAGTTACCGGCGGAGCCGATCACCACCAGGGCCTCCGGCTGCCAGTCCGCGCGGGCGAACACCGCGCTGAGCCAGCTGGTGAGCCCCGCTCGCGAGCCGATGGAGTGGTTCACGGCCGTGTGGACGGCGCCGCTGGCCGCGTGCACGATCATGGTGATCGCAAATTCCGGCTCGATCGTGCACACGGCGGTGGTGCCACAGCCCAGCGCGTCGGCGATTCCGCGGACCACCGCCTCGTTCGCCTCCGGGAAGCGCACCGGCACCACATTGTCGAAACCGGACTCCGACAGCGACTGCATGAGCATCGAGGCTTCGGCGTCGGCGTCGTCGCTCCACGTCAGCCCGATCGACTTGAGCCGCAGCCCCCGCGTCGCCGCCAGGGCCTCGCTGCGCAGCACGGCCGCGGTGGCGTCGTCGGAGTTCATGATCTCCACGGCGTCGTGGTCCATGGTGAAACCGTCCACGTCATTGCCCTCGACCAGGACCAGGCCGATGGACGACGGAGTCATGGCCAACCCGAGCACCGCGTCCACGCAAACAACCCCTTCAGAAAAACGCATAACGGCGGCGCACGACCGGCGATGACGCGCGCTTCGGCGTGCGGGAACTATCCGGAATCGCGGTGAGACAAGCCACCCTTTGACCGGTGACTTTACCCGTAACCTGCGCCACAATGCACCCGTCCATAAGCCACCGACCTGCGGTGATTTGCCAGTTGGCCACGGCGCTGTGTTCAAACCGTTATCAGTATTTGCCATCTTCGCCGATGCTGCACGGCGTGGCCCGATTGTGCGCCGCACGTTGAAGGCCGGCCGGCGGAGGTATGCAGTGGCCTAGTTGTGACCTGTCGCTACTGCTTCCCGTGATGGGGCGGCGGGAGAATCGTCGACAAGACCAGCCAGGAGGTCAGCATCATGACGGCACCGCCACTCACCACACCGACTTCGGTGTCCCACGGCGAGGTGGGCGTTCATGTCCGCGGCCTCGGCTGCTCCTACGCCACCTGCACCTGCGGCTGGACCGCACGACCCCGGCACCTGCGGGCCTCTGCCGAGCAAGACGCCTGGGCACACTCCATCGAATCCGGCTGCGCGCTGGCCTTCCCGCTCGTCAACCGGTAGCGCTCAGCTGTCGCGGCCGCGGGCGACGTTGCGTCGTCGCCGGTTCCGGATACCCAGGATGACGGCCACGCCGGCTGCGATAACTGCCGCGGCGGCCAGTGGCCACGGCAGGCGGTACGCCCAGCCGGCGAGTTGCTGCTGGATCCGGCCGGCGACCGCGATCACCGGATCGGTCCCGACACTCCCCCGCAATCTCAACTCGTAGCCGCCGTAGTAGGCGACGTAGAGACCCGAAATCACCAGCAGGACACCGCCGATCATCGGTGCCCAGCGCGTCCAGCCCCGCAACCGGTCCGCAACCGCCGACCCGGACACCGCCGCGGTCACCGCCAGCACCCCGACGAGGGCCGCGAAGCCGGCGACGTAGGCGCCCAGATAGCCGGCCGACGCACCGATGTTCTTGTCCCGCAAGCCGATCCCGGTCACCGCCAGAAACGGGGCGATGGTGCAGGACACCGATACCAGCGCGTACGCGATGCCGTAACCGAACATCGACCCGAGCCGGGCGTCGGGTGCGCCGGCCGCCGCCGCCCCCGCCAACCGCAACGACAACAGGGGCCGGCCCAGCACCTGACCCACCCCGACTATCACCAGGACGACGCCGATCAGCAGCGTCGCCACCGGCAGGTATCGCTGCACCAGGTCGGCGACCGACACGGCCAGCACCCCGAACGCGGCGAAGACCGTCGCGAAACCGAGCGCCATCACGATGGTGGCGGTGACCGCACGGATCAGCGCCGGCGCGGGGCCGGTGCGGCCGCCCTGCGTGACCAGCGCCAGATAGCCGGGCAGCATCGCGAAACCGCACGGGTTCAGCGCGGCGACGACGCCCGCCACGAAGGCCAGCGACAGCCCGTTCACCTGGTCAATGCCGAAACCCGTTCGGCCAGTTCCGATTCCGGCATCGCCGACGTCGGATTGTTGACGAACGTCGAGGTGCCGTCGGCCCGGTAGAAGACATAGGCCGGCTGCCAGGGCACCTGGTAGCGCGCCCAGATGGACCCGTCGGCGTCGTTGATGGTCGGGAAGTTCAGTCCGTACTTGCCGGCGAAGGCGCTCATCGCGCCCGGGTCGGCGTGCGCCGCGATCCCGACGAACGCGACGTTCGGATTGGCCGCTGCCACCGCATGCACGCCGGGGGCCTCGGCGTTGCAGAACGGGCACCACGGCGTCCAGAACCACAGCACCGCCGGACGCCCGGCCAGGCTCGCGCCGTTGAACGTCCCACCGCTGAGCAGGGCGCCGGTGAATTGCAGCCGGTCGTCGGCGCGGGCTTTCGGGACGCTCACGCTCGTCAGGACCAGCAACATGAGCGCCGCGACGATCGTGACGGCCAGGCGCCAGACCGCGGTGTGCGGCAGTCGGTATGTCGACGGCGATGCGATGGTGACCATGGTCAGTACCTCCAGTTCAGCCGACCGGTATCAGGTACACGTACCCCGTACCGGACGAGTTCACCGCACGATGTTGCGCACCGGGCCAGGTCGTAACACAGTGGGTTATGACCGAACAGTGGATAACAGGATGCGCAGTGCAGCGGATCTCCTTCCGCGACGGACTGGTGCTGGACATGGAGGACTACAACGAGCTCGTCATCTCGGCACCGCTGGCCCTGACCCTGCCTGCCACCGAGACCGACCCGCAGGAGGTCGTCGCGATCAACCCGGCCGACGTGCGCAAGCAGGAACGGCCGTTGTTCGATTTCGCCGGCCAGAAGTGCACGCACGCCGAGTGGGATGACAACGGCAGCCTGCATCTGGCGTTCGCCGACGGACACCGCATCGACGTGCCCACCGACCAGGAGCACACCTCGTGGGAGCTCTACGGCAAGCACCACGGCTACGCCGCGTGCCTGCCCCACGGGCGGGTGCGGGTCGTCCGGCACGATCTGCCGGACGACGAGGCCGTCAACACCTGACCGCGCGGGCCGCTCACCCGAAGGTGTAGTCCTCCGGGTCGGCGTTCCGCGTCCAGGTCCAGTAGTCGACCAGCCGCCACGGGCTGAGCGTGTAGACGTCGCCGTCGGCGTTCTTGTAGAACGAGTGCTTGATGGACGGCTGCGACCACACCATGGTGCGCATCTCGGCCTGGCTGCGCTGCACCCAGTCGTCGAGCTTCTCGGGCCGCGGTTCCATCCACCGACCGTGACCGGCCAGCAGTAGGTCCAAACACTCTGAGATGTAACGCATCTGGCATTCCGAATGGAAGATCAGGCTGCCGCCACTGGCGAGGTTGGTGCCGGGACCGTACATGCAGAAGAAGTTCGGGAAGCCCGGGACCGTGATGCCGAGATATGCCGTGGGCCGTTCACCCCACTGCTCGGCCAGGACCCGGCCGTCGCGGCCGACGATGGTCATGGGCCACAGCACCTTTCCGGCGTGAAATCCGGTGGCGTACACGATCACATCGGCGGGATGTCGCTGCCCGTCGGCCGTCACGACGGCGTCGTGCTCGATGCGCGCGATGGGCGTGCGGATGAGTTCGACGTGGTCCTGAGTCAGCGTCTGGAGCCAGCTGCCGTTGTCCTGCAATGTCCGCTTACCGGTCGCCGGATAGTCCGGGATGACCTTCGCCAGCAGGTCCGGATCGTCACCGATCTGGCCTTTGATCCACTCGGTGAACATGATTCGGGTGACGTCGTTGATCTCACTGACCGCGCGCCCCTGGTCCGGGTAGTCCGGGTCGACGCGGGCCGCGGCCAGGCCCTTGTCGCAGCCGGGCCAGAACAGCAGGAAGCGGTACCAGCGTCCGTAGAACGGCAGGTGCTTCAGTGCCCACTTGACGCCGTCGCCGACCATGGCGTGGTAGTTGGGGTTGGGGAACATCCATTGCGCGGTTCGCTGAAAGATATTGAGCGAAGCCACTTTTCCGGCGATCGACGGCGCTATCTGAAAGCCGCTGGCACCGGCGCCGACCATCGCGACATGCTTGCCGGTGAGGTCGACGTCGTGATCCCACTGCGCCGAATGGAATGACGGGCCCGCGAAGTCGGCGCGCCCCGAGATGGGCGGCAGATAAGGCCGATTGAGTTGCCCGACGGCGCTGATCACGGCGCGCGCCGAGACCGTGTCCGACGTGCCGTCCGCGTTGCGGACGGTGACCTGCCACAGCGCGGTCGCCTCATCACATCGTGCGCCGGTGACCTCGGTTTCGAACCGGACGTGCGGGCGGATGCCGTACTTGTCCAGGATGCCTTCGAAATAGGCTTGCAGTTCCGGCTGTTCGGCGAAGAACTGCGTCCAGTGGTCGCTGGGTTCAAAGCTGTAGCAGTAGAAGTGGTTTCCGACATCGACGCGGGCGCCGGGATAGCTGTTGTGCCACCACGTGCCGCCGACGCCGGGGGCACGTTCGATGATGGTGAACGGAATCCCCGCCTCTTTCAGGCGGATACCGGCCAGCAGTCCCGATTCGCCGCAGCCGATGACGAGCACGGGAAAGTCGGCCGCCGATTCGGCGTCGCGACCCGCCGCGCCGGCGCGGACATCGGTTCCGTCGAGCTCCATCTCCTCCAGCACCATCGGCACGTACTCATCCGGCACCGGTTCGCAGACCAGCCACTCCATCATCTCCTTGAGCAACTCCGCGCCGATCGGTTCCGGCTCGGGGCAGCCGCGGTCGCGGTAGTCGGCGATGATCTTCAGCGCCAGGGTGCGGACCGTGGCCTTGTCGTCCTCGGACATGTAGCCCTGGACCTCGTTGAGGAACAGCCCGGCAGGGCGCAGGGCACCGCGGATCAGCTCCGGATCACCGGACATGTGCACCAGCGACAGCATCAGCGTGGGGATGCTGACGTCCAGCAGCGCACGGGCGATGTCCTCGTCGGAGGTCGTAAACGGTTGTCCTGCATGTGGGTTGCGCACCAGAAGGTGCTATCACGTCCGGCGGATTCTTCGCAGCCGATTCTCCCGCCATGCGGTACGACGGGGCTCTACGCTCCGAAGATGGCCATCGCGTTACTCGACAACGGCGCACCGCCGGCGGACCTCGCACTGTCGGACATCGATCTCGGTTCGGTCCGGTTCTGGGGCCGGAACGACTGGTTCCGCGACGGTGCGTTCGCCACGCTGCGGCGCGAAGCACCGATATCCTTCCACGGCGAACTGGCCCAGGAGGGGTTCGAGACGGGTCCCGGCCATTGGGCGTTGACGCGCTACGACGACGTCTTCTTCGCCAGCCGCCACCCGCACATCTTCAGCTCCGCCGACGGCATCACCATCCCGGAGCAGACGCCGGAACTGGCCGAGTATTTCGGCTCGATGATCGTTATGGACGACCCGCGGCACACGCGGCTGCGCAACATCGTGCGCAGCGCGTTCACCCCGAAAGTGGTGGCGCGGACGGAAGCGTCGGTGCGCAACCGGGCCCGCAGCCTGGTCGAGTCCATGATCCAGCGTCATCCCGACGGCCACGGCGACATCGTCGCCGACCTCGCAGGTCCCCTGCCGTTGCAGATCATCTGCGACATGATGGGCATCCCGGACCAGGATCACGAGCGGATCTTCCACTGGACCAACATCATTCTCGGATTCGGCGATCCCGATCTGACGACCGACTACGAGGAGTTCTTCCGGTGCGCCATGGACATCGGCGCCTACGCCACGGCACTGGCCGACGACCGGCGCGTCAACCCGCACGACGACCTGACCACCGCCCTGGTGCAGGCCGAGGTCGACGGCGAACGCCTCACGTCGAGCGAGGTGGCGTCGTTCTTCATCCTGCTGGTGGTCGCGGGGAACGAGACCACGCGTAACGCGATCAGCCACGGGGTGCTGACGCTCAGCCGGTTCCCTGAACAGCGCCAACAGTGGTGGGCCGACTACGACGCGGTGGCACCCACCGCCGTCGAGGAGATCATCCGCTGGGCCTCCCCCGTCGCTTACATGCGCCGGACCCTGACGCAGGACTTCGAGCTGAGCGGCGTGAAAATGCAAGCCGGGCAGAAGGTCACGTTGTGGTACGGCTCGGCCAACCGGGACGAGGCGAAATTCGACCGGCCCTGGCTTTTCGACGTACACCGGAACCCCAATCCGCACTTGGGCTTCGGCGGTGGTGGCGCACACTTCTGCCTGGGCGCGAATCTGGCCCGTCGCGAGATCGCCGTGGCGTTCGAGGAGATTCACCGCCGCGTACCCGACCTGACGGCCACCGACGAGCCCGACCGGTTGTGGTCGCAGTTCATCCACGGCATCAAGCGCCTGCCGGTCAGCTGGACACCCCCGCGCTGACCGGTTACTGGACGATCAGGACACCGACCATCCCCGGGTGGTACACGCAGAAGTACGGGTAGCGGCCCGGCGTGGTGGGTGCGGTGAACGTCGCCTGCGCGTTGCCGCCGACCTTGACGTCGAACTGCCCCTTCACCTTTGACGTCACGGTATGCGCGACATCGTCACTGTTGACGACGGTGATCTTTGCGCCGGGAGGCACGGTGAGCGGGTCGCCGAAGTTGAGCGCGGTGATGGTGATTGCCGGTCCCTGCACCGGGCCGGTCACCGGCACCGCGCTGGTCGTCGGAGTGCTGTTCGGCGCCGGGACCGGAGCCGAACACGCGGCGGTCACCGCGGTGGCGACTGCCGCGGCAACCACGAGCGCCGCCGGGACGCGTCTCGTCGTCATGCCAGGTACCTCTGCAGCCAGGACTGCGTCTGCGCCCAGGCGTCGGCGGCCGCGGTGGGGTTGTACCGCTGGCCCGAGTCGTTGAAGAACGCATGATCGGCGTCGGGCTCCACGACGATCTGATGAACCATGCCGGCCTGCTCGAGCGCGGCTGCCGCCGCGTCCTTGCTCGCCGTCACGCGCGCGTCCTTGGCGCCGTAAAAGGCCAGCACCGCAGCCTGTTTCGAGCCGACGAAGTCGTGCGGGTCGGGCAGCGGACCGTAGAACGGCAACGCCGCCGAGAGCCTCGGCTCGCCGGCGGCCAGGAGCTGCCACGTGAGCCCACCGCCGAAGCAGAATCCGAGCACCGCGAGTTTCCCGCCGGGCGTCCGCCGCTGCAGTTCGTCGAGCCCGGACCGCAGGTCGGCGACGAACTGGTCGGGCGGAATCTTGCCCAGCGCCGCGGTGGCCTCGGCCGGATCGGCGAAGGCCGCGGTGCCGCCCTGCGCCGACAACAGGTCGATGCCCAGCGCCGAGTACCCGATACCGCCGAGGCGGCCGACGACCGACCGCACCCAATCGTTCAGGCCTTTGTTCTCGTGGATCACCAGGACGCCGCCGCGTGGCTGGGCGGCCGCGGCCCACGATCCCTGCAGCTTGCCGTCGGCCCAGGTGATGGGCGCGGGCTGGATGGCGTTCTCCATACCGGGCGGTGGGCCGGGCTCGGTCGACGGCTTGCCCGACGTCGGGCTCGACGTGGTGGCCGCAGTGGGGCTCCGATTCTCACCGCAGGCCGCGATCAGCGCACTGGCGGCCACAGTACCCACGCCCAGGAGCGCGAGCCTGCGCAGCGCCTCACGACGGGACAGCAATCCGTCGACGTGGTCGGTGGCGATTTCCTCGGCGATGTACCGCTGCAAGGGGGTCACCCGAGCCAGTATCCGCCCTGATCCTGAGCGACGTCACAAGGTTTCCCCAGGACGAGTAGACATTTTCTAGAATGTGTTCACTTTTTCATTGACATGGGCCTGAGCGGCACGCTTCTATAGTTAGGTGACCTCTGCAACGACGTTCGACACGATCATCCGCAATGGCCGTTGGTTCGACGGAACCGGCGCGCCTTCCGCGGTCCGGGACATCGGAATCCGCGCTGGACACGTCGTGGCGATCGGCGTGGACCTCGACGACACCGGATGCCCGAACGTCGTCGATGCCACCGGCAAATGGGTGACGCCGGGCCTGCTGGACATCCACACGCACTACGACGTCGAGGTACTGGCCGGCCCCGGCCTGGCCGAGTCGCTGCGGCACGGCGTGACCACCGTGATGCTCGGCTCCTGCTCGCTGTCCACGGTGCATGTCGGCGGTGAAGACGCCGGTGACCTGTTCGGCCGGGTGGAGGCCATCCCGCGCGACCACGTCATCACCGCCGTCGACGAGAACAAGACCTGGGACACCGCAGAGGGTTACGTCAACGCACTCGAGGACCGGCCGCTGGGGCCGAACGTGGCCGCGTTCATCGGCCACTCCGACATGCGCACCGCCGTCATGGGCCTGGACCGCGCCACCCGCAAGGACGTCCGGCCCACCCGCGGCGAGCAGGCCGAGATGGAACAGATGCTGGCGGCCGCGCTGCAGGCCGGGTTCGTCGGAATGTCTTCGCAGCAACTGCTTTTCGACAAGATCGACGGCGACACCTGCCGGTCACGCACGCTGCCGTCCACCTACGCCAAGGCTCGCGAGCTCCGCCGGCTGAAGACGCAGCTGCGCCGCTCGGGCCGCATCCTGCAGTCGGGCCCGGACCTGCAGAACCCGCTGAACCTGGTGTCGCAGTTGGCCCAGTCGCTGGGTCTGTTCCGCGAGAACCTCAAGACGAGCCTGCTGTCGGCCGCCGACATCAAGGCCAACCCGTACGCCATCACCATCATGGGGCCGGTCGCGAGGCTGGTGAACAAGCTCGGCGGCAACTTCCGGTGGCAGCACCTGCCCGTACCGTTCGAGGTGTACGCCGACGGTATCGACCTCGTGGTGTTCGAGGAATTCGGTTCAGGCGCAGCGGCTCTGCACCTGCGCGACGAGGTCGAGCGCAACGACCTCATGCGCGATGACGAGTACCGCCGCCAGTTCCGCAAGGATTACGAGAACAAGTTCGGCGTGCGGGTGTGGCACCGCGACTTCTTCGACGCCGAGATCGTCGGCTGCCCCGACGCATCCCTCGTCGGCAAGACCTTCGGTCAGGTCGGCGTCGACCGCGGGCTGCATCCGGTGGACGCCTTCCTCGACCTGGTACTCGAATACGGCCGCGATGTCCGTTGGCGCACAACGATTTCCAACCACCGCCCCGAGGTGCTCAAGAAACTGGCGCGCGACCCCGGCATCCAGCTCGGCTTCTCCGACGCCGGTGCGCACCTGCGGAACATGGCTTTCTACAACATGGGCCTGCGCCTGCTGCGGCACGTGCGCGACGCCGAGCGCGCCGGTACGCCCTTCCTGACCGTCGAGCAGGCCGTGCACCGGCTGACCGGCGAACTCGCCGACTGGTACCGCCTGGACGCCGGACATCTGCGCGTCGGTGACCGCGCCGACCTCGTCGTCATCGACCCGGAGCGGCTGGACGATTCGCTCGATGCCTACGCCGAGGAGCCCGTCGCGCAGTACGGCGGACTGTCCCGCATGGTCAACCGCAACGACGCCACCGTCGCCGCGGTGTTCGTCGGTGGCCAGCAGGTCGTCCGCGACGGGGTGCCGACCGACCTGGTCGGCACCACCCGCACCGGCCGCTTCCTGCGGTTCGCCCGTCAGACCCCCGCCCTGCCCGTCGCCAAGGAAGGTGAGTTCGCCAGTGTCGGTTGAGGATACGGTCCACGGATTGTGGCAGGCGCTGTCGGCGCGGGACTGGGAGCGACTGAAGGATTTCGTGTCCGACGACTGCATCTACCTGGACATGCCGGTCGGCCCGGCCGCGGCCGCACGCGGGCCCGAAGACATCGTCAAGCGGCTCAAGATCGGCCTGGAGCCGCTGGCCTCGTACGAGAACTTCGACGGCCTGCTGCTGACCAACGGCGCCGACGCCATGTACGAGCATCACGAGGAATGGCATTGGGAGACCGGCGAATCCGCGATCCTCAAGTTCGTCACCGTGCACCGCGTCGAGAACGGCAAGGTGACGCTGTGGAAGGACTACTGGGACATGGGTGCGCTGTCGAACTTCGCGCCGCCGTCCTGGCTGGAGAATTTCGCGACCGCTGACATGTCGTGGATCTTCGACGCGACCGGTCTGGTCTAGACCCCTCTCAGAGGGTGATCTTGCAGGCCTGACCGATGTCGAGGGTCCGCAGCATGCGGCCCATGCCGAGCCACATGGCGCACGAGAGCGCCAGGTCGGTCATCAGCTCGTCGCTGAAATGCTCTGCGGCACGGGCCCAGAAGTCCTCGTCGTCGCGCAGCCCGGTGTGGTCGGAAGCGAAACGGTGGGCGAACTCGGCGGCGATGCGCTCCTGTTCGGAGTAGCCGGGCCAGGTCTGCCACACGCCGGCGTGGTTGTAGAGGTCTTCGTCGACGCCCTCCGCCTCGGCCGCCGAATCGCGGGTGTTCTGGCACACCACGCACTCGTTGTCTAGGGCGATCACCACGCGGGCCAGTTCGCGCACACGCAGCGGCAGGCGGCCCTTGGTGTAGA
Source organism: Mycobacterium sp. SMC-13 (assembly GCF_045311035.1). Taxonomy (NCBI): domain Bacteria; kingdom Bacillati; phylum Actinomycetota; class Actinomycetes; order Mycobacteriales; family Mycobacteriaceae; genus Mycobacterium; species Mycobacterium sp. SMC-13. The sequence goes on along the minus strand of NZ_JBJIAI010000009.1, from coordinate 130,308 downwards.
CGGCGTTGGTGAAACCGGCCATGGCCGTGCCGATGTCGGGCGACTTGACCACCCAGGCGGTTACGTCTTCGTCGGTGAAATCTCCGATTCGGCTCACTTTTCGCACGCTACGCCAAAACTGAAACAAGTTCTAGTTTTTCGGCGGACAAATTCCCGGCGAACGACAACGGCCCCGCCCCGAAGGGCGAGGCCGTGTTCGACCGGGACCGCCTATGACGGCGGGCGCGACACGCACTGTGCCGCGTAGAGCTGCTCGCCGAGCTTGTCCATGAGCTCCAGCTGCGTCTCCAGATAGTCGATGTGACCTTCCTCGTCGGCGAGGATGGCCTCGAAGATGTTCGCGCTCGTGGCATCACCCTTCTCGCGGCACATGATGATGCCCGGCTTCAGGCGGGTGACCACCTCGTACTCGATGGCCAGGTCGGCCTCGAACTGCTCGCGCAAGGTCTGCCCGATCCGCAGCGAGAACAGCCGCTGGTAATTGGGGAGGCCGTCCAGCAACAGGATGCGATCGGTGAGGGTTTCCGCATGGCGCATTTCCTCGAACGATTCTTCACGCGTGTGCTTCGCCAATTCCGTGAAGCCCCAGTTGTCCTGCATCTTCGAATGCAAGAAGTATTGATTGATCGCAGTGAGTTCACTCGTCAATTGCTCGTTGAGCAGTTTGAGGATCTCGGGGTCGCCTTGCATTTCGGCTCCTTTAAAACACCATCGGGCTGGGTCAAGTGTCACTGGCGCGGAACAACAACGTGCCTGTTCCAAACCTAGTCGAGTGACCCTTTGTCGGCGACCGGTTCGGCGGGTGTTTCGCCCCCGATTCGATCCCGAATCCCCGGTATCCAGATCCACGACTCCACTGCTGGCCAGCAGCTATGGACTGGCTGCCCTAAGTAAGGTTAGACTGCACTAACCCCCGCGGCGCCCGTCCGCGGACCCGAGCGACCCGGAATGGCAGGAGCCGATGAGCGAGCAACCGTTGCACTCGCTCATTCTTGCCGCTGATTTTCGTGTCGACGATGTGGAATCCATGTGGGAGCGGGTGAAATCGCATCGGTCGATTCTCACCGAGCTTTCCGCACACCACGTCGTCGTCTATTCATCACTGTGGGAACCGGGCCGGGTATTGGCCACCGTCGGAATTCGTAATGCAAATTCCGTCCGCGAAGTTCTGCGTTCGCCGGCGATATTCGAATTCTTCGATGCCTCGGGCGTGGACGACATCCCCGCGATCTTCGCCGGTGAAGTGGTCGAGAAGGTCGATATCGCCGAGCCCCCGCCGGGCCAGCATGCCGTCGCGTCCGTCGTCGTCGGCGTCGTGACCGCGGTCGAGGACGTCCCCGCCCTCATGGACAAGGTGCACGACGCCGCCGCCCGGTTCCGCGACGCCGGCGTGTGCAAGGTCTGGGTGTACCGGGCCTTCGACGACGGCCACGAGGTGCTGATCCTGCAGCAGATCGTGAACGAGACTGCCGCCCGGCGCTGGATCGATCACCCCGATGCCGCCGCCGAATGGATGTCGGCCGCCGGATTCGGCGTCTATCCAACGGTTTTCGTCGGGACCCTGGCGCACATCACGTCGATCGAGGCGGCCGGCTGATGTTCGTCTGCCTGTGTACCGGAGTGACGAGCCAGGTCGTCACCGAACTCGTCGAGGGTGGCGCGACCACGTCGAAGCAGATCGCCGAGAAATGCGGCGCCGGCCTGGACTGCGGCCGCTGCCGCCGTACCGTGCGGGCCATCATCGAAGCGGCCCGCACCGACTGTCCGGTGCACAAAGCGGGTTAGCGCTACCCCTTGCGCCCCACGAATGCGCTCAGCGCATCGGCATTGGCGGCCCCACCGAGCAACTCGGCGAACTGACCGGACTCGCGCTGCGTTGCCGCGACGATCGCGTCGCGCGTCGGCTCGACCATCGCGTGCTTGACGGCCATGAGACTCGAAAGCGGACGCGAGGCAATGATTTCCGCATGACGACGGGCCTCCGGCAGCAGATCGTCGGGCTCACACACCCGCCACACCAGGCCCATGCGCAGCGCTTCCTCGGCGCTCACCCATTCCGATGACAACAGCAGCCAGGCCGCGTTCTGCCGGCCCATCAACCGCGGCAGCAGATACGACGATGCCGCCTCCGACGCCACGCCCAGGCTGGTGAACGGGCATTTGAGCCGCGCCGTCGTCGACATGAACGCCAGATCGGCATAGCCGAGGATGGTGGTTCCGATACCCAGGCCGACGCCGTTCACCGCACAGATCAGCGGCTTCGGAAACGCCGTCAGCGCCTCGATCAGGCCCGGGAAGCCGTACTCCCCCATCTGATATTCGGGATTGTTGACCATCTCCTGCATCTCGACCAGATCGTTGCCGGCGCTGAAGGCCCGGCCGGCGCCGGTGAGCAGGACGACCGAGACCTCCGGATCGGCCGCGGCCTCCTTCAGCGCGATCGTCGTGGCGTCGTAGAGCGCTTCGCTGAACGCGTTGAGTGCGTCGGGCCGGTTGAGGGTCAGGGTCCGGACCCGGTTGGTGTCGTCGATCTGAACGAGCGCGGCGGGGTCGGTCACAGGTTGTCTCCAAACGGGTTGCGCATGATGTAGCGGCTGGTGGGCACGGTGTCGATGTTGACGTTGGCGCCGAAGGCCGACGTACTCGCGGCCATCTTTCCGGCGCGGTCGGCCAGATCGGCATCGTCGGCGGCGCCGAAGAAGGCGTGCAGACTCGTCGTCGCCTCGATGGGGAACAGCTCCTCGACGATCGCGCCGAGCTCCGGGGCGTCGGGCGTCAGCGAACGGACCACGGCGTTCTGCGTGTAGCCGAACGTGGACTGGGTGTCGATCGCGATCTGGGTGTGGTCGATGTGCCAGCGGCGGAACCACTCTCGCTCGTCGATGTCTTCGGGACGGCGCAGCAGCGCGATGTTCGCCAGGCCGGTGGTGCGCTCCCCGAGGACGATTGCCGGGCCGGCCAGCGGGACCGACTCGGTGACCAGATATGCGGCCAGTTCGGTGCATTCGGCCCGCAGTCGCTCCAGCGCGGCCGTCATCTGCGCGCCGTAGTACTGCTGCGTCCAGATGCTGATCACCGCGACCACCGGCGGGTCGAGCGTCGTCAGCAGCATCAGCGAGTCCCGGACGGCGCCGTCTTTGACGTTGACCGCCAATCCGGGCAACCCCAGCGCCAGCAATTCCCCGGCAACCTCGGTGCGCAGCCGCTCGCACCAGGCGTCGTCGGCGGTGTCACGCCGCAGCGTGACCATGACCTTCTCCATCGAATCTCCCCGTCAGTCCCGCGCCCAGCGCGGCGTGATGAACACGCCCTCGGCCTCCACCGTGATGCCCTCGGCATCGGCGATGTGCCCGACGGCGTAGGTCTTGATGCCCTCGGTCCGCACGATGCGGGCCTCGGCGTGCAGATCGCCGAGCCGCGTCATGCGCCGGTAGCGCATGGTGAGGGTGCCGGTGAGCCGCGGCTGTCCCGGCAGGCTCGCCCCCTCGCCGAGGACGTGGTCGAGGACCATCGCCGACACCCCGCCATGAACGTGGCCCGGCGGGCCCTCGTAGGCGGCGCCCAGATGGAAGTCGGCCGACACGCTGCCGTCGGCAGCCCGGATGAGGACGACGGGCGGCGCGATCGGGTTTCGAACCCCGATCACCGCATTGCCCCAGGGCATTTCACTGCCCTGCGCGCCGAACCTGATGCCGAACGAACCCTCGAGCTGCTGCGCGCGGAGCTGGGCGGTGGCGGCGTCGATCTCGGCCTGCACGGCGGCGATGGCCGCGGCTCCGACCTCTGTCCGGATGGTGGCATCGATGAGCTCGCGTACGGACTGCGTGAGCGGTTCGTAGACGGCTCGCATCCGCGCCACCTCGTCGGCGCTCAGCTTCTGCATGGTGTCCTCGAGCACCCTTGAACTAGAACACGTTCTAATCAGGCTGTCGAGGGTGGGGTCCCACTGCCTGCGCGCCAACAGTTTTCGCCGTGGCCACGGCGACTATCGGCAGGCGAACCACCGCCGCGGATCGCACTGGCCGTAGCAACCATGAAACATGGATGCAGCAAATGCGATACAGGATGCCGGAAAGCCGATTTACCGAGACCGTCGTTCCGCGATCCCGCGCCCATCACGCGCCGTGGTAGCACATCGCCACGTCGATGTGCCGCGCAATTGCCAAACATTCGCACCTTTGTCCGGAATGCTGTACATCGTCACACCCGCGCACTAGAGTTCGGCACAGGTGCCGCCGGCGTGCACGCAGCAAACTTCGACGGACAACACGGCAATGCGATCCCGGATACTGCCGGCGAGCCGGCGGGATCCGGTTGTGAAGGAGTTCAGGCCGATGCGGATCGATCCGTTCGCTGGATGTCAGGTCTCACGCGTGACCGTCGTCGACTCGTACGAAGTCGTCCATGCCGGCATCGCGGCCTGGCTCCGTGACGACCACGCACTCTGCGCGACGGCCACGTCCTACTTCGCCGACACCGAGGAGTTCCTGCGGCGACGGCCCGTGCCCGAAGACGACGCCCAGGTGGTCGTCCTGGGACTCAAGGCGGACGAAGCCAACAGTCTCGCCGCCGTGCGTGATCTCGACAACCGCGGTTACCACGTCGTGGTGTATTCGCATCTCACCGACCGCGACGTCATCCGCACCGCGATCGATTCGGGCGCCCGGACCTACCTCATCCAGACCGAAGGCCGGGAGCACCTGCTCAAGGCCATCCGGGCAGCCGTGACCCCGTTCCCCTATGTCGGGCCGAACGTGGCCGCCGCTCTCGACGACCGGGATTTCTGTCTGCGCCCGATCCTGGCGCCACGCGAGCAGGAGGTGCTCCTGGCGTGGTTCCGGACGGACAGCAAGGAACTCGTCGCGCAGCAACTGTTCCTGGCGCCCAGTACCGTGCGCACCCACCTGCAGCGCATCCGGGCCAAATACATCGCCGCCGGCCGCCCGGCCGGCACGAAAGCCGCGCTGGTGGCACGCGCCATCCAGGATCGGATCATCAGTATCGACGATCTGTGACTCCGTAAACTCCACGCCATGACCGTCACCGCCGATGATCTGCGCCACCTGAACCGCTGCGTCGAGCTGGCCCGTGAGGCGCTGGAGGACGGCGACCAACCTTTCGGCTCGCTGCTGGTGGATGCCGACGGCGTCGTCGTCTTCGAGGACCGCAACCGGGTTTCCGGCGGAGACCAGACCCAGCACCCCGAATTCGCCATCGCCCGTTGGGCGGCAACCAATCTCGATCCCGCGCAGCGCGCCGCCGCGGTGACCTACACCTCCGGTGAGCATTGCCCCATGTGTTCGGCCGCGCACGCCTGGGTGGGGCTGGGCCGCATCGTCTACGCCACGTCGTCGGCGCAACTCGGCGGCTGGCTCGGCGAATGGGGCGTGGCACCCTCCCCCGTTGCGGCGCTGCCCATTTCGGCCGTGGCGCCCGGCGTGCCCGTCGACGGCCCCGTCGATGAATTCGCCGACACCATGAAGGAGCTGTACGCGGCCTGCTTCCGGCCGTGAGCCCTGTTCCGAGTCCCAACCGTTAGCCAACTGCGACGTCACTCTTCGGCATCGACACGAGGAACCGGACGTCCCGGGTGCTTCACTATTCAGTACGGGAGCCTGCCGTTACCCCCGAGACGGCAGGCTCCCGCTTTTGGCTACCACTCAGGATCGCCGCATACTGTCGTCGCCGTGAGCCAGGCACAGTCCATGCGACCGATCGTCCGCGGCGTCCTGCTCGACATCGCTCCGCCACTGATCGCGTACTACGGACTGCGGGCCGCCGGCGTGTCCGAATATGTGGCGCTGCTCACCGCCACGGTGCTGGCCGGCGGCAAGGTCGCCTACGACGCGATCAGCGCGCGCCGTCTGGACCCGTTCGCGGGTTACCTCATGCTCAATTTCGGCCTGAGCCTGGCCGTCGGGGTCAGCACGTCGGATCCGCGAATGCTGCTGGCGGGCAACACGTTGGTGGGCGGCCTCGGCGGCCTGGTCTTCCTCGGCAGCTGCGTGGTCGGCACACCGCTCACCCAGGTCGTGTCGGAACGAGTTCAGACCGGAGAACACGACACCGGCCCGGCCGCGGTCGCTTACCGGCGGCGCGTGCACATTCTGCTCTCAGCGATGTGGGGCGTCGGTCTGCTCGTCGGCACCGCACTGCATCTGGCGGTCATCTTCTCCACCCCGGTGGACGTCGCCAACGCCCTGACCTCGGCGTTGTCGCTCGTCACCACCGGCTTGCTGATGACTGCGACGTTCGTGGTCGGCAAACGGGCCGCGAACCGCTGGGAAGAACGCCAACAGGGCGAGCCGATGACCCTGGAACAAATCGACACCCCCAAAGGTTGAGCGCAGGAGATTCAACTTTGGAGGTACGGATGTCTGACGCCACAACAGCGCCCATCGCTGTTCCCGTCCTGTTTGTCACCGAGCCGATCGTCCTGCCGGGCATGGTCGTGCCCATCGAACTCGATGAGGCCGCACGCGCCGCGGTCGACGCGGCCCAGGCCGCCGCAGCCGCCGGCGAGGCCGGGAAGCTGCTCATCGCTCCCCGCCTCGACGACCGCTACCCCACCCACGGCGTCCTGGCGTCGATCGTCCAGGTCGGCCGCGTGCCCAGTGGCGGAACCGCCGCCGTTGTCCGCGGTGAACGGCGCGCACACATCGGGTCCGGCACATCCGGCCCGGGCAGTGCGCTGTGGGTTCTGGTCGACGAGATCGCCGAGACCGAGGCGACCGAGGAAACCCGCACCCTGGCAGCCGAGTACAAGAAGCTGTTGCTGGCCATCCTGCAGCGCCGCGAGGCGTGGCAGATCGTCGATGCCGTCAATCAGATCAGCCAGCCGTCGGCACTGGCCGACACCGCGGGCTACGCGTCGTACCTGACGGACGTGCAGAAGCGCGAGCTGCTGGAGACCTCAGATGTGAGTCGTCGCCTCCACCTGCTGATCGAGTGGACCGGTGAGCACCTGGCCGAGGTCGAGGTGAACGACAAGATCGCCGAGGACGTCCGCGCCGGCATGGACAAGCGGCAGAAGGAATTCCTGCTGCGCCAGCAACTGGATGCCATCCGCAAGGAGCTGGGCGAGCTGGACGGTAGCGCCGGGGCCGAGGAGCCCGCGGACTACCGGACCCGCATCGAGGCGGCCGATCTGCCCGAGAAGGTGCGGGAGGCGGCGCTGCGCGAGGTCGGCAAGCTGGAACGGTCCAGCGAGCAGACCCCCGAGGGCGGCTGGATCCGGACCTGGCTGGACACCGTGCTCGAGCTCCCGTGGAACGAGCGCACCGAGGATTCGACGGATCTGAAGGCCGCCAGGGAGATCCTGGACGCCGACCACCACGGTTTGGACGACGTGAAAGATCGCATCGTCGAGTACCTGGCGGTGCGGGCCCGCCGCGCCCAGCGCGGCATGGCCGTCGTCGGCGGCCGCGGCTCGGGCGCCGTCATGGTGCTGGCCGGGCCTCCCGGCGTCGGCAAGACGTCGCTGGGCGAGTCGGTGGCACGCGCGCTGGGCCGCAAGTTCGTCCGCGTCGCCCTGGGCGGCGTGCGCGACGAGGCCGAGATCCGCGGGCACCGGCGCACCTACGTCGGTGCGCTGCCGGGCCGCATCGTGCGGGCCATCGGCGAGGCCGGTTCCATGAATCCCGTTGTGCTGCTGGACGAGATCGACAAGGTGGGCTCGGACTACCGCGGCGATCCCGCGGCGGCGCTGCTGGAGGTGCTGGACCCCGCGCAGAACCACACGTTCCGCGACCACTACCTGGACCTGGATCTGGACCTGTCCGATGTGGTGTTCCTGGCGACGGCCAACGTCATCGAGAACATCCCGTCGGCGCTCCTGGACCGCATGGAGTTGGTGCAGATCGACGGCTACACCGAGGACGACAAGGTCGCCATCGCCCGCGACTACCTGCTGCCCCGGCAGGCCGAACGGGCGGCGCTGACCACCGACGAGGTGACGGTGACGGACGCGGCGCTGCGCAAGATCGCCGCGGACTACACCCGTGAGCCGGGCGTGCGGCAGTTCGAGCGGCTGCTGGCCAAGGCGCTGCGGAAGGTGACCACGCGGCTGGCGTCGGGTGCCGACGCGGTCACGGTGGATGAACCGGATCTGGTCGAGTACCTGGGCCGTCCGCGCTTCATGCCGGAGTCGGCGGAGCGCACCGCGGTCCCGGGCGTGGCGACCGGCCTGGCCGTCACGGGCATGGGCGGCGATGTGCTCTACATCGAGGCCGGATCGAACGACGGCGACCCGGGTCTGCAGTTGACCGGTCAGCTGGGCGACGTGATGAAGGAGTCGGCGCAGATCGCGCTGTCCTACGTGCGGTCGCACGCCGCGGAGCTGGGTGTCGATCCGAAGGCTCTGGACCGTCGCATCCACGTGCACGTGCCCGCGGGTGCGGTGCCCAAGGACGGTCCGTCCGCGGGTGTGACGATGGTGACCGCGCTGGTCTCCATGGCCACCGGGCGGCAGGTGCGTTCCGACGTCGGGATGACGGGCGAGGTCACGCTGAACGGGCGGGTGCTGCCCATCGGCGGGGTCAAGCAGAAGCTGATGGCGGCCCAACGTGCCGGGCTGACAACGGTTTTCATCCCGTCGCGCAACGAACCGGATCTGGACGACGTCCCGGCCGAGGTCCTGGACGCACTCGACGTGCGGCCCATGACCGACGTCGCCGACATTATCGCCCAGGCATTGGAGCCGGCGGCGGAGGCCGTGACCAACGCCGCCTGACAACCGAATACCGCGAGCAGACGCAAAACTGTCATGTTCGACCGAGATTCGACAGTTTTGTGTCTGCTCGCGGATAGAACAGAACCCTCAGGCGATGTCGGCCGACGGCGGTTCGTCGGCCAGATGGATCGCGCGGTGCTCGATGAGTTCGTGGATGCGGTCGGGTCCCAGCCGGGCGCGGAAATCCTTGACGGTGTAGCCGACGACGACCCCGTCGGTGAGGGCGCGCACCGTCGCCGTGCGCGGAATCCCGAACAGGGGCCCGATCTCGCCGAAGTACTCGCCGGGGCCGGCGGTGAACAGCAGCATCGTCTCGCCGTCGGGCATCTCGCGCGTGATCTCGAACCGGCCCGTCCTGACGACGTAGATCAGGTCGCCGATCGTCGTCTGCTCGAACACGAGGTCCCCCGCGTCGAGTTCGAAGACCTCGGGTTCGCGCTCGGTGCTGGCGACCGTCGGGACGAGTTCGATCACCCGGTCCGCCAGCGGCAGCATGCGGCTGTCATGGGTGGCGACCACCACGACGCGATCGTCGGCGAGTTCCCGGATGAGCCGCAGCACCTCTTCGACCTGGATGAAGTCCAGGTGGGCCGTCGGCTCGTCGGCCAGGATCAGCGGCGGATCCAGCGCGATGGCGCGGGCCACCGCCACGCGCTGCTGCTGTCCGCCCGACATGTCACCGGGGCGGTGCGTCATCCGGTGCGACAGGCCGACCCGGTCCAGCAGTTCGGCGGCGCGCTGACGGGCCGCGCCGCGGCTCATCCCCGCGGCCCGCATCGGCACCATGACGTTCTCGGCGGCGGTGAGGCTGGGCACCAGATTGAACGCCTGGAACACGATGCCGACGGTATTGCGGCGGTAGTCCGTCAGCGCCTTGGGCCCGAGTCTGGTGACGTCGATACCGTCGAACAGGATCTCGCCCGACGTGGGTTTGAGGATTCCACCCATGCAGGACAGCAACGTCGTCTTCCCACAACCACTGGGCCCCAGCAGGATCGCGAGCGATCCGGCCGACAGCTCCAGTTCGAAATTGTCGATGGGCCTGACCTTGTCGGCGCCCTTGCCGTATTCCACCACCAGGTCACGAATCTGTAAGCCGCTCATGGTCTATGGCCCCCCGAATGCCATCGCCGGATCTATCGTCACCGCTCTGCGCATGCCCGCCAGGCTGGCGATCAGCCCGATCGTGATGGCCACGACCGGCAGCAACAGGTACGCACCCGCCGGGACGTCGACGCGCATCGGGAACATCGGCCCGAGCACCATCGCCAGCAGCACGCCGATCGCCGCGGAGAACACGGCGATGAACACGGCCTGCATCGCCAGCCCGGCCATCATCGATTTCGTCTTCACCCCAACGGCTTTGAACACCGCGAAGTCGCGGGTGCGTTCCATCGCCGACATGTAGATGAACATCCCGATGATCGTCGCGGCCACCACCCACAGCAGGACGGCCATGATGCTGATGGCGTCCACGGCGACTTTCAACGGCCGCATCATGTCGTCGATGGCGCCGTGCCGGTCCACCAGCCGGTAGCCGTCGAGTGCCTTGGCCGGGTTGCCCCGGATCCCCACGGACGCGATGACGGGCTGGCCGCCGTACACCAGGCGCTGCGCCCCCACCGTGGTCAGGAACAGATTGGGCTGCTGCGCCAGCACCGTCGAGTTGTTCACGATCCCCACGACCTGCAAGTTGTGGGACGCGATGTGCATCTGGTCGCCGATCTTGCGGCCCAGCGTGGACGACACCGCGATCTCGTCGGGCGTGGCGGGCGGGCGGCCCTGCGACATCGCCGGCATGCCGGGCCCGCCCGTCGGCGCGCCGAACAGATTCATGGTGCGCGGCGTCCCGTTGTCGAGGGCGGTGGTCCCCGCGTACACGACCGCCGCGGCCGCCTGCACGCCCGGAAGCTTTTGCGCGCGTTCGACTTCGGTCTGCGCGAACGGCGACGAGCCCAGGAACGGCCCGGCCGCCCCGTTCTGGATCATGAAGTAGTCGATGCCCAGCGAGTTGACGGTATTGCCGGCCTCCACCCGGAATCCGTTGGCCAGTCCGGTGAGCACCAGCGTCATCGCGAACACGAAGGAAGTGCCGACGACCGCGATGAGAAATCGGCGGCGCCGCCACTGCAGGTCCCGTAACGCCGCGATCAGCACGTGTGGAATCTAACGTGTTCGCTGACCGTGCAGCGGCAAGATAGCCAAAGCCGACGGCTTCTTGGTGCAGACTGGCGACATGGCCTATGACGAGGATCTGGCCAACCGGATCCGTGAACTACTCGGCACGGTCCGCGGCATCGAGGAGAAGCGGATGTTCGGCGGGCTGGCGTTCCTGCTGAACGGCCACATGTCCGTCGCCGCGAGTCACGACGGTGGCCTGCTGGTGCGGGTTGCGCCCGATGACACCGAGAAGTTGCTGGGACGTGCGCACGTCGGGCTGATGGTGATGGGCGGCCGCGAGATGCGGGGTTGGCTGCGCGTCGCGCCCGAGGGCCTGAAAACCAAACGCCAGCTGCAGACTTGGGTCGACCGCGGCGTCGATTACGCGGGCACCCTGCCGCCGAAGTAGCGTTTGCGCTCCGCGCCGTTGGGTATGCGTGGGTTATGGCAGGGGATCGACAGATCGTCGCGCGGCTGCTCGACGCGGCCGGTACGACGTATGCCGAAGAAGCCGGGATCACGCTCCGCGACAAGCCGATGCCACTGTTCAAACTGCTGTCGCTGTGCATGCTCGCGAGCAAGCCCATCGCCGCGGAAACCGCGGTCGCCGCGGCGCGAGAACTGTTCCGCGCCGGGTTGCGCACGCCCACCGCGGTACTCGATGCCGACCGCAGCCAGATGATAAGGGCATTCGGACGCGCCGGCTACGCCAGATACGACGAGAGCTCGGCGACCCGCATGACCCACATCGCGACCCGGGTCAACGACGAGTACGGCGGCGATCTGCGCAACCTGCGGATCAGGGCGCACCACGACGTGAAAGCCGCAGCCAAGGCCCTGCAGGGGTTCGACGGTATCGGCCGCACGGGCGCCGACATCTTCCTGCGTGAGATCCAGGACGTCTGGACCTGGGTGCAACCGTATTTCGACGATCGGGCACTCGCCGCGGCGAAAGATCTGGGCCTGCCGACGGACGCCGGCAAGCTCAGCAGCCTGGCCCCGAACCGGAACGCGCGGCTGGCTGCCGCACTCGTGCGGGCGTCGCTCGACGACACCGTCCGCGAACGCATCGAAGCGTAGACCAACTCAGATCGATGAAGGGATTCCCGAATGGCCGGCTCACCCACTTTTGTGATCATCGGCGGCGGGCTGGCGGGCGCCAAAGCCGCGGAGGCCTTGCGCAGCAAGGATTTTGACGGGCAGGTGGTGCTGTTCGGCGCCGAGGACCGGCTGCCCTACGAACGTCCCCCGCTGTCGAAGGAATTCATGGCCGGTAAGAAGACCATCGAAGAATTCACGGTGCAGCCCAAGAGCTGGTACGCCGAGCACGACGTCGACTTGAAACTCGGCACCGAGGTCACCACGCTCGATCGCACCGCGCACATGGTGGCGTTCAACGACGGCGATCACGAGCACTACGACAAGTTGTTGCTGGCCACGGGATCCCGCCCCCGCAAGCCTCCGATCCCAGGATCCGACGCCGACGGCGTGTACTACCTGCGCACCATCGACGACGCCACCGCACTGCTGGCCCAACTCACCGAAGGCCGGCGGCTCGCGATAGTCGGAGGCGGCTGGATCGGGCTCGAAGTGGCGGCCAGTGCCCGGGGGCTGGGCGCCGACGTCACGGTGGTGGAGACCGCCGCGCTGCCGCTGCAGGCCTCCCTGGGCAAGGAAGCCGGCGAGGTGTTCGTCGGGCTGCACCGGGACCACGGCGTCGATCTGCGGTTGGGCACCACGGTCGACGAGATCACCACCGCTGATCACAAGGCGACGGGGCTGCGACTCGGCGACGGCTCCACCGTCGAGGCGGATGCGGTACTGGTCGCGGTCGGCGCCAAGCCGAATGTCGAGTTCGCGGAACGCTCCGGACTGGTCATCGCCGACGGCGGCGTCGCCGTCGACGAGTCCCTCAAGACCAGCGACGACGATATCTACGCAGTCGGCGACATCGCGGCCGCCGAGCATCCGCTGTTCGGCGTGCCGATCCGGACCGAGCACTGGGCCAACGCCCTCAAGCAGCCGGCCGTCGCCGTCGACGGAATGCTCGGCACGGCAACCACTTACGACGAACTGCCCTACTTCTTCACCGACCAGTTCGATCTCGGCATGGAGTACGTCGGATACGCGCCGCAGTACCAGATGGCCATCACGCGCGGTGATCTCGGCACGCGTGAGTTCACCATGTTCTGGCTCGACGGTGGACACCGCGTGCTGGCCGGCATGAACGTCAACATCTGGGAAGGGCTCGACGACATCAAGAAGCTCATCCGCTCGCGGCGGCCGGTGGATGTCGGGGCACTCGCCGATCCGTCTGTTTCGTTGTCGACGTTGGCCGGTTAGCACGTCGCCGTTTTTGTCGGACCCCTCTGGTTTGATGATGTTATGTCCAGCGCCGCAACGGCTTTCGATGTTGAGTCGTCGCCGTGCGAGCGCATGGATGCGTACCTCGCGGAGATCGGTGAGCTGACAGGTCAGCGCAACGCCATCGACGCGCGACTGGTGCAGATTGCCGCCGAGATCGACCGGGACGGGCTCTGGGGTGCCACCGGCGCCCGGTCGATGGCGTCGTTGATGGCATGGAAAACCGGTGTCTCACCGCGCAATGCGGAAGTGATGGTGGCGGTGGCGCACCGGCTCGAGGAGTTCCCGCGCTGCGCCGAAGCGATGCGTGCGGGGCGGTTGTCGCTGGATCAGGTTGGGGTGGTCGCCGAACACGCGGCCGACGGTTCTGATGAGCACTACGCGCAGTTCGCCGAGAGCGCCACGGTCACGCAGTTGCGCACTGCGGTGAAACTGGAACCGCGGCCGGAGCCTGAGCCGAAGCCGGAACCGGAGCGGTCGATCTCCAGGACCACCCATGACGACGGATCCACGACGTACAAGATCCGGCTACCGAAGCTGGAGGCGGCGAAGTTCGATGCGGCGCTGGCGTCGCATCAGGATGCGCTGGTGGCGGACTGGAAGCGCGACCACGAGGACACCGAAGGGCAAGTGTCGGAGCAGGCACCGCCGTTCCCGAACCAGGTGGATGCGTTCATGAGCGTGGTCGAGGCCGGCTGGGACAGCGATGTGGAACGGCGGCCGCATGGGCAGCGCACCACCGTCGTCGTGCATGCGGACCTCGAACAGCGTACGGCTGCCTTGCATCTGGGTTCGGTGCTCACCGAGGAGGAACGCCAACTGCTGTTGTGCGATGCGACGTGCGAGGTGTGGCTGGAGCGCCATGGTCAGCCGATTGGCGCCGGGCGCAGTACCCGCACCATCAGTCGGCGGCTGCGCCGTGCGCTGGAACACCGGGACCGGTGCTGCCGGGTACCGGGGTGCGGGGCGACCCGGGGTTTGCATGCCCATCACATCATTCATTGGGAGAACGGCGGGGAGACCGAGCTGCATAACCTGGTGCTGGTGTGCCCGTAGCACCACCGGCTGCATCACGAGCGGGTCATCACGATCACCGGGCCGGCCGATCGGCTGGTCGTCACCGATGCCGCGGGTCGACAACTCGACGGCGGATCCCTTGCGCGGACACCCACCTCAGCTCGCCCTGCTGTGCCGCCCTGCCCCGGCCCGACCGGGGAGCACGCCCAATGGTGGTGGTACCAACCCTTCGAACCACCACCCACACCGTCGACCAACTAGACGCGCCACCCGCGCCACCTAGCATCGGTAAATCGGTGAGGAACGCGACCTCACAAATACCGGCGACGGAGCGTCTACTGGGTGTGAAAGCCAAACCGCCATTCGAGGCCGTGGTGCGCAACCATGGTCTTACGGTCTTCCGGGTCTGTGCCGCCATCGTCGGCGCACACGACGCCGACGACGCCTGGTCAGAGACGTTCCTGGCGGCCCTCAAGGCCTACCCCGAGCTGCCGGCGGATGCGAATCTCGAGGCCTGGCTGGTGACCATCGCGCACCACAAGGCCATCGACATCACCAGAAGCCGGACACGCCAGCCGATTCCCACTGACGTCGTACCCGAGCCGGCACGTCCCGGCGAAGTCCGCGACAGTGCGGCCATCGAAGTCGATCTCGCGGTCGCCGTCGATGCACTCCCACCCAAACAGAAGCACGCCGTCGCGTACCACTACCTCGCGGGACTGCCCTACAACGAGGTCGCCGAGATTCTCGGCGGCACCGCCGCGGCCGCACGCCGCGCCGCCAGCGACGGCATCGCCACGCTACGACGCACTTACCGCGCCGAACTCATCGGAGTGACGGCGCCCGGGAAAAGAGACACCCATGAATAACGGCGAAATCATCTCCGGCGACCTGGCACGCATGACCGACATCGGCCCGGACCGGTTGACCGAATTGCACGACCGGCTGGCCGCCGCCGCCCGGCGCGACGGCGTCCTCGACGTCGCCTACCGCGTCGTCGACAGTCCCGTCGGTCCGCTGCTGCTGGCGGCGACCGACCAGGGCCTCATCCGTGTCGCCTACGCCATCGAAGACCATGACACCGTCCTGCAGCAGCTTGCCGACAAGGTGAGCCCGCGCATCCTGCGAGCACCGGCCCGGCTCGACACGGTCGCCCGTGAACTCGACGAGTACTTCACCCGGACCCGTCGAACCTTCGACGTACCGCTGGATTGGCGGCTGGCCGCCGGATTCCGTGCCGCCGTGCTGCACCACCTTCCGGAGATCGGCTACGGGCAGACGGCCAGCTATGCCGCTGTCGCCGCGCTGGCCGGCAGCCCCAGGGCGGTCCGCGCCGTCGGGACCGCCTGCGCGAAAAACCCACTGCCCGTTGTGGTTCCGTGCCACCGCGTGGTCCGCAGCGACGGTGCGATGGGCGGCTACCTCGGTGGTCCGGAAGCCAAGCGCCTCCTACTGGACCTGGAGGCCGCGGCATGAGCGTCTGGCAGCAGCGTGTCGCCGCCACCGACTGGGGAGCCGTCCGTACCGAGCTCGAGACCGTCGGCGGCGCGCTGACCGGACCTCTCGTCACGCCGGCCGAGGCCGCCGAGCTGGCGGCGATCTACCCCGACGCGAGCCGATTCCGCTCGACCATCGACATGGCCCGCTACCGGTTCGGCGAAGGCCAGTACCGCTACTTCCACCGGCCCTACCCGGAGATCGTCACCGAGCTCAAGTACGCGCTGTACCCGCGGCTGCTGCCGATCGCCCGCGACTGGTGGACGCGGCTGCGCCGCGACCCGCCGTGGCCCGACAGTTTCGACGACTGGCTGGACACCTGCCACCGGGCCGGGCAGACGCGCACCACCGCGCTGTTGCTCAAGTACGGCGCCGGCGGCTGGTGCGCCCTGCACCAGGATCTGTACGGGGACTTGGTCTTTCCGCTGCAGGTCGTCATCAATCTGACCCGGCCGGAGGTCGACTACACCGGCGGCGAATTCCTGCTGTACGAGCAGCGGCCCCGCGCGCAGTCGCGTGGCTCGGCGATCTCCATCCCGTTCGGACACGGACTGGTCATCACCACGCGCGAACGGCCGGTGGCATCGAAACGCGGGTGGGCCGTCGGCCCTGTGCGCCATGGTGTTTCGACGCTGCGCTCGGGAAGCCGGATGACCCTCGGCCTGATCTTCCACGACGCCGCCTGAGCATGTACACGCTCATCGATGCGCAGGGCCGCACCTACGTCAGCGCGACGCCGGGGCGCCTGGGCGGCCATCGGCGCAACAAGCTCTACGGCAGGCTGGACTGCCCGTCGGCGCTGCGGGCCATTGCCAAGGGCGGCTACGTGACCCATCGGGTGTTCTTCGCCGACGAGACCGCCGCCGTCGCTGCCGGATACCGCCCCTGCGCGGTGTGCCTCCCCGAGATGTACCGGCGGTGGAAGGACCGTCATTGATCCTCGCGTGACACATCGATCCGGCAGTGGTCGCCGCCAACCGATGTGACCTGGGTCCTTGGCGCCCGTCGGTACACTCGCCAAAGATGATCGACGCCTCGGCAGCCGCCGCTGCACCATGCCTACCGACCGGCTCACCAGCCGTGCGGCACCCGCGCGTCTACATCGATGTGGCCGTGGTGGTGGCCGTCCTGGTCGCGACCAACCTGCTGGCCCACTTCACGACCCCCTGGGCGAACATCGTCGTCGTGCCGCTCGCGGCGCTCGGTCTGGTGGCCCTGGTCCGTAAACGGGGTCTCGGTTGGACCGAGCTCGGTCTGGGCCGCGCGCACTGGCGGACCGGCATGCGCTACGCGCTCGGTGCCATCCTGCTCGTCGGGTCGGTGATCGCCGCCGGCGTGCTGCTGCCGTGGACCCGGCCGATGTTCCTCAACAACCACTACGCGACGATCTCCGGCGCCCTGCTGGCCTCGATGATCATCATTCCGCTGCAGACCGTCATCCCCGAGGAACTGGCCTTCCGCGGCGTACTGCACGGCACGCTCGACCGGGCCTGGGGTTTCCGCGGTGTGGCCGCCGCCGGCTCGCTGCTGTTCGGGCTCTGGCACATCGCCACCTCACTCGGCCTGACCAGCAGTAACGTCGGATTCACCCGGGTTCTCGGTGGCGGGGTTGTCGGCATGATCGCCGGCGTGGCCATGGCCGTCGTCGCCACCGCTGCCGCGGGATTCGTCTTCACCTGGCTGCGGCGCCGCTCCGGCAGCCTGCTCGCGCCGATCGCGTTGCACTGGTCGCTCAACGGCATGGGCGCACTCGCCGCGGCCGCGGTCTGGCACTTCAGCTAGGCATCCGGGACGGGACTGGCCCCCTAACCGTCACCAGATCGCTGCATTTCAGACCTCGTTGTCCCGTGTCGAACCGGGCTAGCCTCGAGATGTATCAGTCAATCGAAAGGTCATGACAATGATGCATATCGTCTGGTTGATTCTTCTCGGCCTCATCGTCGGAGCCATCGCGCGGTTCGTCGTACCCGGCAAGGACGAGATGGGGTGGATTCTCACGTGCGTGCTGGGCATCGCCGGTGGCTACGTCGGCGGCACGTTGAGCAGTGTTGTCTACGCCCCGCACAAGCTCGATTTCCGCCCGCCGATCGAGCACTCCTTCTGGGGCGCACTGGTCGGCGCGGTGATCCTGGTGCTGATCTACCGCTTCGTGAAGTCGAAGAGTTCGACGTAGAACTCCCGCTCAAAAAATTGAGGACCGTGCCCAACCGGCACGGTCCTCAATTTTTTGGCTACTGGCCCGGGGGCGCCATCTCCGGCGGCGCATTCGTCACCGGCACCGGCACGCCGACCATCGGGTGGGCCGGATCGGCGGGCTTGGGCGGCGCGTTCGGGTCCACCGGCGGCGGGGGCGGCGGGTTCCACGGGCGGATCGACTGCGCCAGTGTCACGGCTGCGGCCTTGTCGACCGGGTGGTTACCTGAACCCAGCCACACGACGAACCATCGCTGCGGGTTGCGCTGGCTGCGGATGGTGGCGTCCGGCGGCGGGTTGCCGACGACGCCCGCCCAGATTTGGCCGTTGGGCTTGCCGGTGTCGGTGAACTTGACCTCGTAGAACGACGCCGCGCCCGGCAGCCCGCCGGCGGTCAGCGCCGTGGTCTCCTGGCCGACACGGGTGCCGGGGAAGGGCATGAAGAACTCGCCCATGTCCGAGGCCAAGCGGTTGGCGGCCTTGCCGTTGTCCGACTCGGCACCGGCGAACAGCTTCAGGTCCAGACGGCCCAGCAGCACGCTGGTATCACTCGGCGCCTGCTCCGAACCTGCGGCCGGCGCCTTGGTCAGCAGCGCCTGGCCGTAGGACAGCTGCGTGGCATCGGCGATCTTCCAGCCTTGCGGCACAACGTAACTGAAGCCACCGGCGTCGTTGTTGACCCGGCCGGGCTCGGGCGCGGGGGCCGGAGCGGCAGCGGGCGCGGCACCCGGTGCGGCAGGCGCTGACGGTGCGCCGGGCGCGGCGGGCGCAGGCGGTGGTGGCGGTGCGTTGGGGTCGGCCGGCGGTGCGGCCGGGTCCGCGGCGGGCGGCGGCGGCACCTCGACCCCCGGGGCCGGAGCAGGCGCCGGTTCCCCGACCGGGGCGGGAGCCGGGGCGGGTGCAGGAGCTGGCGGCACCGGGTCGGCATACGAGATCGCGCTCGGCAGCGCGATGGCCGCGGCCGCCGCACCTGCCACAGCAGCAGTCAGTGATTTCGGAAGGCGTTTGCGGGCACTTGTCCGCGCATCCGGGTGTCGCATGGGGACGAAAATACAGTGTTACCGGCGTGACGCAAGTGCGAGTTGCGGCTAATTCCCTCGCGAGTCGGTTAGCTCGCTTCCGGCATCCGGACAGACCACGGCGATATCGCTCGGTTGCTGAGGCGTTGCGGTGCCCCGCCGAGGCCCGGGACGATCCGGGCGTGCCGTCAGGAGGGCCGAATGGCCACGTCCCGCGGATCGACGCCGAAGTACACCTGCTCCCCCGGAATCAGCCGCAGACCGGCCGCCACCTCCGCGCTGATGTCGGCCGCCAGACCCCCGCCGCCGTCGTCCGTCGCCTCGGCGCGGACGCGGATGAGCGGGCCGCGGTGATCCAGCTCCGCGACCCCGACCGCGACGACATTGAGGTCATCCGACGGCCGCTCCCGGCAGACCGACACCGCCGCCGGAGCGAACACCGCGATCGCCGGACCGCTCGGCGTCACGTCGGGCCCCCACACCCCGCGCCATGTCTGTCCCGCGGCCAGCACCGAACCGCCGTCGTCACCGGCGCGCCCGCTGACCAGATTCACGCCCGCGAACCGCGCCCCGAACGCCGTCCGCGGCGCGGCCAGCACGTCGGCGACGGCGCCCGATTCGACGATGCGGCCGCCCTCGATGACGACCAGCCGATCCGCCAACGTGACGACATCGAGAAGATCGTGGCTCACCAGCACCGAACTGCGCCCGCTCCGCCCCAGGACACCACGCAGCAGCCGGCGCATCGCCGCGGCGGCCGTGACATCCAGACCGGACAGCGGTTCGTCGAGCAGCAGCACGTCGGGTTCGGCGGCCAGCGCCCGGGCCAGGGCGACCCGCTGTGCCTGACCACCCGACAACTGGCCCGGCCGGCGATCGGCCAGTTCGGTGGCACCGACCTCGCCGAGCCAGCGTCCGGCCGTCCGCCGCGCCTCGGTGCGCATGCCCCGACGACGGTGCCGGCGGGCGTGTGGTCCGAAGGCCACGTTGCCGGCGACCGTCAGGTGCGGAAACAGCGCCGGGTCCTGCAGCAGCAGGCCGACCCGCCGGTCGTGCACCGCGACGTGCACGCCCGATGCCGCGTCGGTCAGCCGGCGCTCGCCCACCGTCACGGTGCCCGCGTCGGGCCGCAGGAGACCGGCGATCACGTGCAGCACACTGGACTTCCCCGCGCCGTTGGGCCCGACGACGGCCAGCACCTCGCCGGCGGCGACCTCGAAATCCACATCGATGCCGCGAGCCTCGATGATCGCGCGTACCGCGAGACCGCCCGTCACTGCCGGCTCTCCGCCTCGAACGGCCCGTGACTGAACCGGGCGCCACCCATCGCCAACACCACGACGGCCGCGACCACGACCAGCACCAGCGACAACGCCACTGCCGCATCGGCGTCGGCCTCGCGCTGCAGATAGATCTCCAGCGGCAGCGTGCGCGTCACCCCCTGGCGCGAGCCTGCGAACGTCAGCGTGGCGCCGAACTCCCCCAGCGACCGCGCAAAGGCCAGCACCGCACCCGATACGAGGCCCGGCGCCAATATCGGCAACGTGACGCGGCGCCACACCGTGGTCGGGCGGGCGCCCAGCGTCGCCGCGACCGCCTCGTACTGCGCCCCGGCCGTCCGCGCCGCGCCTTCCAGGGCGATCACCAGAAACGGCAGTGAGACGAACGTCTGCGCCAGGACGACCGCCGTCGTCGAGAAGGCGATGTGCACCCCCGCGGCGTCCAGGTACCTGCCGATCAGCCCGAGGCGGCCGAAGGCGTACAGCAGCGCGATGCCGCCGACGACCGGCGGCAACACCAGCGGCAGGAGGATCAGCGGGCGGGTCCAGCGCACCACGCGGGAGCCGCTGCGCGCCAGGACCAGCGCCATCGGCACGCCCAGCAGGACGCACAGCACGGTGCTGGCGGTTGCGGTCTTGAGGCTCAGGACCAGCGCGGTCACCGACGACTCGCTGCTGATCAGCTCCAGGAATCGGGACCAGTCGACCTTCGCGGCAACCGCGATCAGTGGCAGGACGACAAACAGCGCCCCGAGCGCCGCGGGGACGTAGATCCAGCGCGGCAATCCAGGGTTCAAGGCTTCGCGAATCCGAACTTCGCCAGGGTCTGACGGCCCGTGTCTCCCGTGACCAGGTCGAGGAACCGTTGTGCGGCCGCGTTGTCGGCCGTCGACTTCAGCACCGCGATCGGATAGATGTTCACGGCCGACGCCGCCTGCGGGAAGTCGACCTTCGCGACTTTGTCCCCGGCCGACTGCGCGTCGGTCTGGTAGACGAGGCCGGCGTCGGCCTGGCCGCTGGTGACCTTGTTCAGCACGTCGGTCACCGACGTCTCTTCGCTGACGGGCTTGAGCTCCACACCCGCGATCTTCTCGACCTTGCGCGTGGCCGTGCCGCACGGCACCTGCGCGGCACACACCACGACGTTCAGTCCCGGCTTGGCCAGATCACCGAAGTTGTTGAGCTGCTTCGGATTACCCGGCCGTGTCACGATGACCAGGGTGTTGGAGGCGAAGTTCACCGGAGTCGCGGCGAGCAATCCGGCCTTGGCCGCCTTGGTCATGTTGTTGGCGTCGGCCGAGGCGAACACGTCGGCCTTCGCGCCCTGAGTCAACTGCTCGACCAGCGACGACGAGCCCGCGAAGTTGAATTGGACATCCGCACCGGGGTTGTCCTTCTTGTACTGGTCCCCGATGGCGGTGAACGCCCCCTTCAGGGACGCCGCCGCATACACGTTGACCACAGGGCCGGCCTTTTTGGAGCCAGAATCACACGCTGAGAGCGCGGTCACGGTTCCGAGCAGGACCAATACCGCCAGAACACGCAACAAATTGCGCATGAGCCACATTCGCCAAACCCTAGGGCTCATTCCTCCGCGTGGCGAGTTTCGCGCGCTAGCTACTGTCCAGTAACATGGCCGCAACCGCGTTCAGCGTTGCACACGAGGAGGCCCTGCTCATGGACGTTCTGGTCACCGGAGGCGACACCGACCTCGGCCGCGTCATCGCCGAAGGATTCCGTGACGCCGGGCACAACGTCGTCATCGCCGGCGCCCGCCGCGACGAGCTCGAAGTGGCCGCCAAGGAACTCGAAGTCGAGTCGATCGTGCTGGACAACACCGACGGCGCCACGCTCGAGGCGATGCGCGACAAGCTGCCGCAGCACCTCGACACCATAGTGAACGTGCCGGCTCCGGTCTGGTCCGCGGGCGACCCGCGCACCTACACGCTGGCCGAGCGCGCCGCCGTGTGGCGCAACACCCTCGACTCCTCGCTGCTGTCGGCGGTACTGACCGTCCAGATCCTCGGCGACCAGATGCGTTCGGGCGGCGCGATCGTGACCGTCGTGCCGGAGTGCCCCAAGGACGGCACCGCCGACGCCGCGATCAAGGCCGCCGTGTCGAACTGGACCGCCGGGCAGGCCGAGCACTTCGGCATCCGCGGCATCACCATCAACGTGGTCGCCGCCGGCCGTGGCAGCGAAGCCGGCTACGACGGCGTCGAGACCAGCGGCGCGACCGTCGGATCCGAGCTGACCAAGCTCGCGCTCTTCCTCACCACGCCCGCCGCCCGCCACATCACCGGCGAGACGCTGCACGTGAGCGCCGGCGCGCTCGCGACCTTCGCCTGACCCGACCCGTTTTATTCCCGTTTTGCCTGGGCTTCGCGCCCGGCGAAAAGGGTGACGCGGCAACATGGTTGGTGACTAGGGTCGAATCGTGACGATTCGATTCGCTTTGCAGATCCCCAACTTCTCCTACGGCACCGGTGTCAGCGAGCTGTACCCGACCGTCATCGCCCAGGCGCGGGAAGCCGAGGCCGCGGGCTTCGACTCCGTCTTCGTGATGGACCACTTCTATCAGCTGCCGATGATCGGCACCCCCGACCAGCCGATGCTGGAGGCCTACACCGCCCTCGGCGGCCTGGCGGCCGCCACCCAGAAGGTGCAGCTGGGCACCATGGTGACCGGCAACACCTACCGGAACCCGACGCTGCTGGCCAAGGCCATCACGACGCTCGACGTCATGAGCCAGGGCCGCGCGATCCTCGGTATCGGCACCGGCTGGTTCGAGCTCGAACACGACCAACTCGGATACGACTTCGGCACCTTCACCGACCGCTTCAACCGGCTGGGCGAATCGCTGCAGATCGTGCTGCCGATGCTCAAGGGCGAGCGCCCGACGTTCACCGGCCAGTACTACCGCACCGTCGAAGCCATGGCCAACCCCCGCTATCGGGACCACATCCCGCTGCTGATCGGCGGCCGTGGCGAGAAGAAGACCATTCCGCTGGCCGCGCGTCACTTCGACCACCTGAACATCATCGGCGGCTTCGACGAACTGCCGCACAAGCTGGGCGTCGTCCGCGAATCCTGCGAGAAGATCGACCGCGACCCGGCCACGCTGGAAACCAGCATGCTGCTCACCGCGCTCGTCGACGACCGCGCGACCCCCGACGTCATCCCCGAGGCCAACCGCCAGAACATGGTCGCCGGCAGCGCCGAGAGCGTCGCCGAACAGCTGAAGGCCAAGGTATTCGATGTCGGCGTGGGTGGTGTGATCGTCAACATTCCGACGCAGGTCACGGGCTATGTCCCCGGCGTCATCAGCGCTCTCGGAGCTGCCCTGCATTCCGTGATCGGCGCCTAGCCGGGCGCGGTGGGGCATCTCACTGCATTGATCGATTCAGCTACGACTAGCCTGGTGGATGTAAACAGTCTTGTAGTAGTACGTCGAGGAGCCCCTCAACATGGTTCACCCCGGAGCTACGGCAACGGATCGCCACAAGGTCGTCATCATCGGTTCGGGCTTCGGTGGCCTGACCAGTGCCAAAGCCCTCAAGCACGCTGATGTCGACATCAAGCTGATCGCCCGTACCACCCATCACCTGTTCCAGCCGCTGCTGTACCAGGTGGCGACGGGCATCATCTCCGAAGGTGAGATCGCCCCACCGACCCGGCTGATCCTGCGCAAGCAGAAGAACGCACAGGTGCTGCTCGGCGACGTGACGCACATCGATCTGGAGAACCAGACCGTCGACTCGATCCTGCTGGGCCACACCTACAGCACGCCGTACGACAGCCTGATCATCGCCGCCGGCGCCGGCCAGTCGTACTTCGGCAACGACCACTTCGCCGAGTGGGCGCCGGGCATGAAGACCATCGACGACGCGCTCGAGCTGCGCGGCCGCATCCTGGGTGCGTTCGAGCAGGCCGAGCGGTCCAGCGATCCCGAGCGCCGCAAGAAGCTGCTGACCTTCGTGGTCGTCGGCGCCGGCCCGACCGGCGTCGAGATGGCCGGCCAGATCCAGGAGCTGTCCGACCAGACCCTCAAGGGCAGCTTCCGGCACATCGACCCGACCGAGGCCAAGGTCATCCTGCTCGACGCCGCGCCCGCGGTGCTGCCACCCATGGGCGAGAAGCTGGGCCTCAAAGCCAAGAACCGGCTCGAGAAGATGGGCGTCGAGATTCAGCTCAACGCCATGGTCACCGACGTCGACCGCAACGGCATCACCGTCAAGGACAAGGACGGCACCATCCGGCGCATCGAGTCGGCATGCAAGGTGTGGTCCGCCGGCGTGCAGGCCAGCCCGCTGGGCCGCGACCTGGCCAACCAGTCGGACGTCGAGATCGACCGGGCCGGCCGCGTCAAGGTGAACCCGGACCTCTCGGTCCCGGGCCACCCGAACGTGTTCGTCGTCGGCGACATGGCCTTCGTCGACGGTGTCCCGGGCATGGCGCAGGGCGCCATCCAGGGCGGCAAGCACGTCGCCGCGATCTTGAAGAACGAGGCCAAGGCCCGCGCGCACGGCACCAAACCCAAGCCGCGCGAACCGTTCTCGTACTTCGACAAGGGCTCGATGGCCACGGTCTCCAAGTGGAACGCCGTCGCTCAGATCCCGCTCGGCGAGAAGGCCAAGCTCGAATTTGGCGGCTTCATCGCCTGGCTGGCCTGGCTCGGGCTGCATTTGATCTACCTGGTGGGCTTCAAGACCAAGATCGCCACCCTGCTGTCGTGGACGGTGACTTTCATGAGCCGTCAGCGCGGTCAGCTGACCATCACCGAGCAGCAGGCCTACGCCCGCACCCGGATCGGTGAGCTCGAGGAGATCGCATCGTCTGTTCAAGCCACCCCCGACCCGGTGGCTTCCTGACTAGAGGCGCGGGCCCTGCCACGCCGACAGGCAACCGCCGTCGGCCAGGGCCATGACCACCTGATCTCGGCGTGATTCGTATCGCTCAGCGGTGCGGATCACGCCGAAATCGCTTTCTGGGTAGCAGAATTCGCTGACGTAAGCACGCGAGGCAGCGATTTCGTCGTCGCCGACCGCACCGGCGCCGAGTTCGACGCGGTGCCGCACCACCGGCAGCGCATCGTGGTCGACGTGCAGCGTGCCCTCCCAGAAGCCCTGCTGTTCGCCGGCCCGGCCGACCTGCACCCGTTCGCGCAGCCGCACCCGCCCCGCCTCGGCGATCTGCAGCCGCGTCGTGGCCTGATGGCGGCTGCCGCCTGCGACGACGGTCGGCTCCGGATCCAGATCGAGCTCCCCGGCCACCTCGAGCTCCCAACCCGAGCGGGACCGCGTCGTCGTCGCGCCGGGCAGCACCACCATCGCGGCGACACTGCGCACCCGCAGCCGGGCACCGGCCTCCACGACGACGCGCACGTCGATGGTGTCACCGCCCAACGGCGTTGCGGCCGTGGACACCAGGTGGACGGCGTCAGGCGCCGTGCGGCGCGCGGCCACCCCGCCGACGCACTCGATGCGCGGGCCCCGGCCGGGCGTCGCGACGATCAGAACCTGGGTGTGCATGGCTCAGGCGTTCGTCACCCCGGCGCCGGCGAGTTGCTCGCGTACCCACGCCTGCACCAACGACGCCGCCGGGTCCTCGGTGAGCGAGATCAGCACCGTCGGGCGGTCACCGCGGACCTGGCCCGCGTCGCGCCGCATGACGTCCAGGTCGGCGCCCACCATCGGCGCCAGATCGGTCTTGTTGACCACCAGCAGATCCGAGTACGTGACGCCGGGCCCGCCCTTGCGCGGCACCTTGTCACCGCCGGCCACGTCGACGACGAAGATCTGCACATCCACCAGGCCTGACGAGAACGTCGCGGTCAGGTTGTCTCCCCCGGACTCGACCAGGATGAGGTCGAGCTTGTCGTTGCCCTCGATGAGATCGTCGATGGCGTCGAGGTTCGCGGTGATGTCGTCGCGAATCGCGGTGTGCGGGCAGCCGCCGGTCTGCACCGCGGCGATCCGCTCGTCGGGCAGCACGGCGTGCCGGCGCAGGAAATCGGCGTCCTCGGTGGTGTAGATGTCGTTGGTCAGCACCGCCAGCGACAGCTCGTCGCGCAGCTGCCGGCACAACGCCGCCACCAGCGCCGTCTTACCGGAGCCGACGGGGCCGCCGACGCCGATGCGCAACGGCTCACCGGGCTGCCGCTCGCGCTTGGGCCGGTCGTGGTGATGGTGCGGCTGACCGTCGATGAAATGTGGTGGCATGGTGGACCTTTCGGCTCAGGAGGCGAACAGGGGGCGGTCGCGGCCGGCGTGGCGTTGCGCCAGGACGTCGAGCAGTGGATCGGACAGGTCGGCGATGCCTTTCGCGGCTTCGGCGGCGGTGGCGTCGCACAGCCCCGACAGCTCGAACGTGAGCGCGGCGACATCGGCGGGGTCGAGCGCGAGCAGTCGTTGCGCTGCCGTCGCGGAACCCGTCATGGTGGTGTAAACGACTGTGGCGCAGGTCCGTTCGGGGTCGAGGCCACTGACGCGACCCACCACGCCCGAGGCCACCGCCAGGTGTGGCCGGGTGCCCACGATGCTCCAGTCGGTTTCGGGCCAGACCCGGCGCGCCAGCCGCACCAGCCCACGGCCCTGCGCCCGGGAGGCCTGCCGGGCCGCGGGAGCCGTTGTGCGCGCGTCGGTTTCGCGGTCGGCTGCCACCGGGTCGAGCCCGCTGTGGACCGCCGCGGCGATGGAGGCGGTGACGAGCCCCTGGGTCCGGATGCGCCGGCGCAGGTATGCCCGCAGCGTCACCACGTTGGTCACCAGACCGCTGGTGACCGCCTCCTCGACACCGCCGGAGTGCACGTGCCCGCCGGTCGGCAGCCGCGAATCCGCCAGTGCCAGCAGGGTGGCCAGGCCACTATCCATCAGAACAGCCGCTGTCCATCAGAACAGGAAGTATCTCTGTGCCATCGGCAGCTCGGCGGCGGGTTGTTCCTGCCAGACCTCGCCGTCGATGCGGACCGTGAACGTGTCGGGATCGACCCGGATGTCGGGCATGGCGTCGTTGAGCGGCAGGTCGGCCTTGCCCCGGCCACGGACGTTCTTGACCGGAACGAGCCTGCGCCGCAAGCCGAGTCGCGCCGCGAGGTCGTCCTCGATGGCGGTGGGCGAGACGAAATGCACCGCCAGGCCGGCCGCCACCGTCGGGTGGGCGCCGAACATCGGCCGCGGCAGGACGGGTTGCGGCGTCGGGATCGAGGCATTGGCGTCGCCCATCGCCGCCCAGGCGATCGCGCCGCCTTTGAGCACCAGGTGCGGACGGACGCCGAAGAACGCGGGCTCCCAGAGCACCAGGTCGGCCAGCTTGCCGACTTCCACCGAGCCCAGCTCGTGGTCGATACCGTGCGTCACCGCCGGGCAGATGGTGTACTTCGCCACGTAGCGGCGGACCCGGTTGTTGTCGTTGCCTTTCGAGCCGCCGGGGTCACCTTCGAGCGGCCCGCGGCGCTTCTTCATCACGTGCGCCGTCTGCCACGTCCGCATCACCACCTCGCCGATGCGGCCCATGGCCTGGCTGTCACTGCCGATCATCGAGATGGCGCCGATGTCGTGCAGCAGGTCCTCTGCGGCGATGGTGGACGGCCGAATCCGGCTCTCCGCGAACGCCAAATCCTCGGGCACGGCAGCGTTGAGGTGGTGGCACACCATCAGCATGTCGAGGTGTTCGTCGAGGGTGTTGACGGTGTGCGGGCGCGTCGGGTTGGTCGAACTGGGCATCACGTTCGGGTGGCTGGCGACCGTGATGATGTCGGGCGCATGACCGCCGCCGGCGCCCTCGGTGTGGTACGCGTGGATGGCCCGGCCGGCGATGGCCGCCAGCGTGTCCTCGACGAACCCCATCTCGTTGAGCGTGTCCGAGTGCAGGGCCACCTGGACGTCGGCCTCCTCGGCCACCCGCAGACACGCGTCGATGGTGGCCGGGGTCGTGCCCCAGTCCTCGTGCAATTTGAAACCGGCAGCGCCGCCGCGCAACTGCTCCCACATCGAGTCGGGGTTGATGGTGTTGCCCTTGCCGAGCAGCAGGATGTTCATCGGCCAGCCGTCGAGCGCCTGCAGCATGCGCCCGAGATGCCAGGCGCCGGGCGTGACAGTGGTGGCCTTGCTGCCCTCGGCCGGTCCGGTGCCGCCACCGATCATGGTGGTGATGCCGCCGCCGATCGCCTCCTCCAGCAGCTGGGGACAGATGAAGTGCACGTGACAGTCGATGCCGCCGGCGGTGAGGATGCGCCCGTTGCCGGCGATGATCTCGGTGGACGGTCCCACCACGAGATCGGGGTGCACCCCGGACATGATGTCGGGGTTGCCGGCCTTGCCGATGGCGACGATGCGGCCGTCCCGAATCCCGATGTCGGCCTTGATGATTCCCCAGTAGTCGATGATGATCGCCCCGGTGATCACGGTGTCCGGCGCACCGTCGGCCCGGGTCGTACGCGCCTGCCCCATCGACTCACGCAGCACCTTGCCGCCGCCGAAGACCGCCTCGTCGCCCGACAGGCCCGGGCCGCCGCTGAGGTCCTCGGTGATCTCGATCAGCAGATCGGTGTCCGCCAGGCGGATGCGGTCACCCGTCGTCGGGCCGAAGAGCGCCGCGTACCGGGAGCGGGAAAGGGAACTCATTCGTGCCGTCCGTTCTTCGCGCGAGCGCTCATCAGCCATCCAGCTTTCCGGGCGGATTCAGCGACAGCCCGTACACCTCGCGGGTTCCGCCCAACGGAACGAGGGCAACCCGCTGCGCGACACCGGGTTCGAACCTGATCGCGGTGCCCGCCGGCACGTCGAGCCGGTACCCGTGTGCGGCGGCGCGGTCGAACTCCAACGCGGAATTGGCCTGCGGGAAATGCACGTGGCTGCCGACCTGCACCGGCCGGTCACCGGCGTTGACCACGTCGAGGGTCAGCCGCTCGGCACCGGCGTTGATGGCGATATCGCCGTCGCCGTAGAGGATTTCGCCCGGAATCAGCCCCGCCCCCTCGACGGTCGCGCGCTCGGTCATCGTCGGGCCTCAGGCGATCGGATAGTGGACGGTGACGAGTTTAGTGCCATCCGGGAAGGTGGCCTCGACCTGGACGTCGGACAGCATCTCCGGGACCCCCTCCATGACGTCGTCGCGGCTGAGCACCTCGCGGCCGCTGACCATGAGCTCCGCGACGGTCCGCCCGTCGCGGGCGCCTTCCATCAGGTGATCGGTGATCACCGCGACCGCCTCGGGATGATTGAGGCGCAACCCTCGGGCCTGCCGTCGGCGCGCCAGTTCGGCGGCGTACGAAATCAGCAGGCGTTCTTGCTCATGCGGCGTCAAACGCATAAGGGGCGATATTGCCACGGCACGCCGGGAATGGCATGTCGGGCGGTGGTTTTCAGCCCCTCACCACAGGCGGGCGCTCAGCCCTCGAGGTTCTGCAGCCGCACCTGGCCCCGCGCCACCGGGCGATCGTTCTCGTCGGTGATGGTGACCAGCCACAGCTGCTGCCGCCGGCCCCGGTGGATCGGCGTCGAGGTGGCGGTGACGGTGCCGGCCTTGAGCGCGCGGAGGAAGTCGGTGTTGTTGTTGACGCCGACGACGGTGCCGCCGCCGTGCTCGGCGAGCCAGACGTGGCCGGACACGCTCGCCAGACCCTCGACGATGGCGCAGTAGACGCCACCGTGCACGATGCCCCACGGCTGCAGGATCTTGTCGGTGATGGTCAGCTGGGCGCGGCCGCCGTCCGGGGTGACCTCGAGATAGGTCAGTCCGATTTCGTTGTCGAAGCCCTTGCCGAGGCCCTCGGGCACAGATGTCGTCACGAATAGCTGTCTACACGAGCGCCGGTGGCGGCGAGTTCGGCACCCACGCGCCACCAAAGCGAGCAGGCCCCGCACCGATGGTGCGGGGCCTGCTCTTCGAATGGACCGGGAATCACTGCAGCCCTCAGGATTCCGGCGCGGTCCGTTGGTCTTTCGACTCCTGAATAGTAGGCAAGGCTTGCCTAATTAGCAAGCCCTTGCCAGTTGCATCCGGTCGCGGCCACGCACCGGCGCACCGAACCCGACAAGGGTGTCCAGCACCGCCTGCGCACGGCGCATACCGTCGGCCTCGCCCACCCCGGCCAGCAGCGGCACCTGGGTCGCCGTGCTGACCACGGACGCACCGACGATGTGCCACATCGCCGACACCGCGAGGATGCCGCCGCTGACGTCGAAGAGCTTCGCGAACAGCGGGTTCAGCGCGCGGTGGCAACGATGGGCGAGCCAGGTCGCGAGCGCTTCCTCACCCGGGAACGCGACGACACCCTCCCCGATCCGGCGGGTCGCCGGCACTCCCAGCCCTCCGAACACCGGATCCCCGGGCAGCACCCGCAATGTCGGGTCGGCGACGCCGACCCAGTCGATGCCGCCCTCCGAGTCGACGTGGACCCACAGGTTCTCCAAGCCGGGGTCCCAGGCGCGGCCCTCGAGCACCAGCAGCGGCACGACCCGGCCGACCACGACGTGCGCCAGCATCGCGGCCACCTGCTGTGCGGCCACCGCCTCGCTGCCGGTGTCGCCGGTCGCCGTGTCGAACATCATCTGCATTCGGTCGCCCGTCACCGCTTCGGCGAGCGGCCACCACCGGCGTCGCGAGATGTCGTCCATGACCGCAACGCCGTAGACCCGAGGATCGCTGGGACACAACTCGCGCAGGCGCCGGCTCGACTCGTGCAGAGGAAGCATCCGGCGGATGTCCATCGTGGCGATCAGCGGGTCAATCACAGCGGAGGGCATGAACACATCCTTAGGTTAGGTTAGCCTTACTATAGTGACGACCCGCGAGATGTAAACCGCTGTGACGGGACTCACAAGTGACCGAAAAATGGCCCTGACCGGGAACCACAACGCTCCGCCGGGGCGTTGGGGAGAGCATCCGAAATGGATACGACGCACGGTAGTAAATGCGTAGTACCCTGGAAACACTGCCGGAAGAGTGAAATAGGACATGGCGAAATTGACGCGACTGGGCGAGCTTGAGCGCGAGGTGATGGACCACCTGTGGTCCGCGCGCGAGCCACAGACCGTGCGTCAGGTGCATGAAGCCCTCGCGGAGCGCCGGGACCTGGCCTACACCACGATCATGACGGTGCTGCAGCGCCTGGCGAAGAAGAATCTGGTCGTCCAGCATCGTGACGACCGCGCACACCGCTACGCACCGACCCACGGCCGCGACGAACTGGTCGCGGGGCTGATGGTCGACGCCCTCGACCAGGCCGCGGACTCCGGCAGCCGCGTCGCGGCGCTGGTGCATTTCGTCGAACGCGTCGGCGTCGACGAGGCCGATGCGCTCCGGCGCGCCCTCGATGAGCTGGAAGCCAAGCACCGAATCCCACCGGCGACTGGCAATTCCGGCACCGCCTGAGAGACACTAAGCGCGTGTCCGCCCTGGCCTTCTCCTTCGTAGCGCTACTGCTGGTCGGGCCGGTCCCCGACTTGCTGGCACGCGCTTCGTGGCCGCAGCGGGCCCCGCGCGCCGCGATCGTGTTGTGGCAGTCCATCGCCATTGCCGCCGTGTTGTCCGCGTTCAGCGCCGGTATCGCCGTCGCCAGCAGGCTCTTCGCGCCCGGCCCCGACGGCAAGCCGACCACCACCGCGACCAGCGAGATCAGCGTCTTGGGCTGGCCGCTGTGGATCACGCATGTCGCGGTTTTCGCGCTGACCCTCGTCGTCGGCGCGCGCCTGGCCATCGCCTTCATCCAGGTCGCCATCGCGACCCGGCGCCGGCGCGCCCACCACCGGATGATCGTCGACCTCCTCGACTGTTCGCGGGACACCGCGCCCGCGCCCCAGGCCCGGCATTTGATCGGCCACGGACTGCGCATCCTCGATGTCCAGCAGCCCCTCGCCTACTGTCTGCCCGGCGTCCGCAGCCGCGTGGTGCTTAGCGAGGGTGCGCTCAAGCACCTCGATGACAGCGAGATCGCCGCCATCCTCAGCCACGAGCACGCACACCTGCGTGCCCGGCACGACCTGGTGCTCGAGATGTTCATCGCCGTGCACGCCGCCTTCCCCCGCTTCGTCCGAAGCGCCAGCGCCCTCGACGCGGTCCGGTTCCTCATCGAACTGCTCGCCGACGACGCCGCCGTCCGGGCCACCGGCCCCACGCCGCTGGCCCGCGCCCTCGTGGCCTGCGCGTCCGGGCGGGCGCCCAAGGGGGCCCTCGCCGCCGGTGGGCCGACGACCGTCCTGCGGGTGCAGCGCCTGGCCGGTGAACCCAACAGCTCGTGGGTGGCCGCGGCCGCCTACCTGGCGGCCGCCGCCGTCCTGGTCGTACCGACCGTGGCGGTGGCAGTGCCCTGGCTCACTGAATTGCACCGGTTGTTCTTCTCGTAGACTTTGCGACTGGCAGCATCAGCTTCGGTGGCCGATGACGCCGCACCGGCCCCGGCCGGTCCGAAATGCTGTGCGCCACAACCAAACAACGAAAGGGCCAGCCGTGAGCTCGTCGGGAAACCCGGAATCAACCACCGCTACTGCCCAGATCGGGGTCACCGGCCTGGCCGTCATGGGCTCCAACCTCGCCCGTAACTTCGCGCGCCACGGCTACACCGTCGCGCTGCACAACCGCTCTGTCGCCAAGACCGACGCGCTGCTGGCCGAGCACGGCGCAGAGGGCAAGTTCGTGCGCAGCGAGACCATCGCCGAGTTCCTGGACGCGCTGGAGAAACCGCGCCGCGTGATCATCATGGTCAAGGCCGGTGACCCGACCGACGCCGTCATCAACGAGCTCGCCGACGCCATGGAGCCCGGCGACATCATCATCGACGGCGGCAACGCGCTGTACACCGACACCATCCGCCGTGAGAAGGCCATCCGCGAACGCGGCCTGCACTTCGTCGGCGCCGGCATCTCCGGCGGCGAGGAGGGCGCGCTCAACGGCCCGTCGATCATGCCGGGCGGGCCCGCCGAGTCGTACGTCTCGCTCGGGCCGCTGCTCGAAGAGATCTCCGCGCACGTCGACGGCGTGCCGTGCTGCACGCACATCGGCCCCGACGGCGCGGGCCACTTCGTCAAGATGGTGCACAACGGCATCGAGTACTCCGACATGCAGCTCATCGGCGAGGCCTACCAGCTGTTGCGCGACGGTCTCGGCATGGCAGCCGGGCAGATCGCCGACGTGTTCGCCGAATGGAACAAGGGCGACCTGGACAGCTACCTGATCGAGATCACCGCCGAGGTGCTCAAGCAGGTCGACGCCAAGACCGGCAAGCCGCTGGTCGACGTCATCGTCGACGAGGCCGAGCAGAAGGGCACCGGCCGCTGGACCGTCAAGTCCGCGCTGGACCTCGGCATCCCCATCACCGGCATCGCCGAAGCCGTGTTCGCCCGCGCCCTGTCGGGTTCGGTGCCGCAGCGCCGCGCGACCGTCGGCCTGGCCTCGGGCCACCTCGGCGAGAAGCCCAGTGACGCCACGAAGTTCATCGAAGACGTGCGACAGGCGCTGTATGCCTCCAAGATCGTCGCGTACGCGCAGGGCTTCAACCAGATCGAGGCCGGCAGCGCCGAATACGGCTGGAACGTCAAACCCGGCGACCTGGCCACCATCTGGCGCGGCGGCTGCATCATCCGCGCCAAGTTCCTGAACCGGATCAAGGACGCGTTCGACGCCGAACCGGAGCTCGCCACCCTGTTGGCCGCGCCGTACTTCCGCGCCGCGGTCGAGTCGGGCATCGACAGCTGGCGCCGCGTCGTGGTGACGGCCACCGAACTGGGTATCCCGGTCCCGGGCTTCGCCTCCTCGCTGTCGTACTACGACGCACTGCGCACCGAACGGCTGCCCGCCGCCCTCACCCAGGGCCTGCGCGACTTCTTCGGCGCCCACACCTACGGCCGCACCGACGCGCCCGAGGGCAAGAAGTTCCACACCCTGTGGAGCGGTGACCGCACCGAGGTCGAGGCCTGACCGTCCGGGGGCCACTAGGCTGAAGGCGTGCAGTTTCTCGACGGCCACCGGCCCCCGTACGACCTGACCTACAACGACGTCTTCGTGGTACCGGGGCGCTCGGAACTGACGTCCCGCTTCGACGTCGACCTGGCGACCACCGACGGTACGGGCACCACCATCCCGATCGTCGTCGCCAACATGACGGCGGTCGCCGGCCGCCGGATGGCCGAGACCGTGGCCCGCCGCGGCGGCATCGTCGTACTGCCGCAGGACCTGCCCATCGATGCGGTCCGGGGCACCGTCGACTTCGTCAAGAGCCGCGACCTCGTGGTCGACACCCCAGTTGTGCTCGCCCCCGACGACGCGGTCTCGGATGCCCTGGCCCTGATCCACAAGCGGGCCCACGGCGCCGCGGTGGTTCTCGACGACGGGCGTCCGCTCGGCCTGGTCACCGAGGCGGGCTGCGCCGGAGTGGACCGGTTCGCGCGGGTCCGCGACGTGGCCAGCACCGATTTCGTGTCCGCGCCGGCGGGCACCGAACCACGCAAGGTGTTCGACCTGCTCGAGCACTCCCAGACCGGTGTCGCGGTGCTCACCAACGCCGACGGTTCGCTGGCCGGCGTGCTCACCCGCACGGGGGCCATCCGCACCGGTATCTACACCCCCGCCGTCGACGCACAGGGCCGGCTCCGGATCGCGGCGGCCGTCGGCATCAACGGTGACGTCGCCGCCAAGGCGCGGGCGCTGGCCGAAGCCGGCGTGGACGTCCTGGTCGTCGACACGGCACACGGGCACCAGGCCAAGATGCTCGATGCCCTGTCGGCCGTGGCGGCGCTGGATCTCGGCCTGCCGCTGGCGGCCGGCAACGTGGTGTCGGGCGCCGGCACC
Source organism: Mycobacterium sp. SMC-13 (assembly GCF_045311035.1). Lineage (NCBI taxonomy): Bacteria > Bacillati > Actinomycetota > Actinomycetes > Mycobacteriales > Mycobacteriaceae > Mycobacterium > Mycobacterium sp. SMC-13. Next base: position 95,260 of record NZ_JBJIAI010000009.1, on the reverse strand, counting down.
CGGGACCTCATCAACGCGGGCGCGTCCATCGTCAAGGTGGGCGTCGGTCCGGGCGCCATGTGCACCACGCGCATGATGACCGGCGTGGGCCGTCCGCAGTTCTCCGCCGTCGTCGAATGTGCCGCGGCGGCAAAGGAACTCGGCGGCCATGTGTGGGCCGACGGCGGCGTCCGGCATCCGCGCGACGTGGCACTGGCGCTGGCCGCAGGTGCCTCCAACGTGATGATCGGCTCGTGGTTCGCCGGCACGTACGAGTCGCCCGGCGACCTGCTGATGGACCGCGAGGGCCGCGTCTACAAGGAGAGCTTCGGCATGGCCTCCAAGCGCGCGGTGGCGGCCCGCACCGCCGGCGACGGTGCGTTCGACCGCGCCCGCAAGGCCCTGTTCGAAGAGGGCATCTCGTCGTCGAAGATGGCGCTGGATCCGGTGCGCGGCGGGGTGGAGGACCTGCTCGACCACATCACGTCCGGCGTCCGCAGCACCTGTACCTACGTCGGCGCGGCAAACCTGGCCGAACTGCACGAGAAGGTGGTGCTCGGGGTGCAGTCGGCCGCTGGATTCGCCGAAGGGCACCCGCTGCCGACGGGTTGGTGAGCAGGTTCCAAAGGGCCGACCAGCTACCATTGCCGTACGGCCGCCGAACGCATCAGGTGTCGGTCGGCCGTCGATATCGACTCAGCGAAAGGGAGCACGTGCCGCAGGCACCCGTTGGGGCGCCCTCCGCCCCGAGCCAGGCGGGAGCGTGCCAGGCCGATCAGGCACTCCCCGAGCCGGGCCCCGAGTCCATCGACGCCGAACCTCCCAGTAGCCGGCCGGGCCGTCAGCCCGGCGCCCCGAGCGGTGGTGCACGGTGACCACCGCGCTGACCATCGCGAGCCTGGCCGCGTTCATCCTGCTGACCCTCGGGACGGCGATATTCGTCGCCGCCGAGTTCTCCCTGACCGCGCTGGAACGCAGCACCGTCGAGGCGGGCGCCCGCGACGGCGGACGCCGCGACCGCATCGTCCGCACCGCGCACCGCAACCTGTCCTTCCAATTGTCGGGTGCCCAGATCGGCATCTCGATCACCACACTGATCACCGGTTATCTCGCCGAGCCCGTGGTGGCGCGGCTGCTGCACGGTCCGCTGCGCGCCGTCGGACTGCCGGAAAAGTACACCGACGCGGTCGCCCTCACGCTGGCGTTGCTGATCGCCACGTCGGTGTCGATGGTGTTCGGCGAACTGGTGCCCAAGAACCTCGCCGTCGCCCGGCCGGTACCGACCGCCCGCGCCACCGTGCCGCTGCAGTGGTTCTTCTCCCTCGTCTTCTCCCCCGTGATCAAGCTGACCAACGGCACCGCGAACTGGGTGCTGCGCCGGCTCGGGGTCGAGCCCGCCGAGGAACTCCGCTCGGCGCGCTCCGCGCAGGAGCTGCTGGCGCTGGTGCGCAACTCCGCCGAGAGCGGATCACTGGACCCGCAGACAGCCGAATTGATCGACCGTTCCCTGCAATTCGGCGGCCGCACCGCCGAGGAGCTGATGACGCCGCGGTCCATGATCGAGTCGCTGGAGGTCACCGACACCGTCGCCGACCTCATCGAGACGGCCATCCGTACCGGGTTCTCGCGCTTCCCGATCGTCGCCGGCGACCTCGACGAGACTGTCGGCATCGTGCACGTCAAACAGGTCTTCGCGATACCCGTCGAGCTGCGGGCCGGCACCCGGCTGGCGCAGCTCGCCCGGCCCGTCCCGACGGTGCCGTCGACCCTCGACGGTGATGCGGTGATGACCCAGATCCGGGCCAACGGCGTCCAGACCGCGCTGGTGGTCGACGAATACGGCGGCACCGCCGGCATGGTCACCGTCGAGGACCTCATCGAGGAGATCGTCGGCGACGTCCGCGACGAACACGATGACGCCACCCCCGACGTCGTCGAGGTGCGCGACGGCTGGCTGGTGTCCGGTCTGATGCGGATCGACGAAGTGGACACCGAGACCCCGTTCCGCGCACCCGAAGGCGACTACGAGACCATCGGCGGTCTGGTGCTCAAGGAGCTCGGCCACATCCCGGACGTGGGCGACACCGTCGTCCTGACCGAATTCGACCCGGACAACCCCGAACTGGACCCGGTGCACTGGAAGGCCACCGTGATCCGGATGGACGGCCGGCGCATCGACCAGCTCGAACTCACCGAACTGGGCAGCGCACCGGGAACGGCCGAGTCGGGAGCCGACCATGAATGACGTGCTCGGCATCCTGCTGACCATGGTGCTGCTGGGCGCCAACGCGTTCTTCGTGGGCGCCGAGTTCGCGCTCGTCTCGGCGCGGCGCGACCGGTTGCAGGCGCTGGCCGAACAGGGCAAGCGCAGCGCGGTCACCGTGCTGCGGGCCGGTGAGCGACTGTCGATGATGCTGGCCGGCGCTCAGCTCGGCATCACCATCTGCTCGATCCTGCTGGGCCGCGTCGGTGAACCGGCCGTCGCGCACCTGCTCGAGGAACCCTTCGACGCGGTCGGCGTGCCCGACACGGTGCTGCACACGGTGTCGTTCGGCGTCTCGCTGGCGATCGTGGTCACGGTCCACGTACTGCTGGGCGAGATGGTGCCCAAGAACATCGCCATCGCCGGGCCCGAGAAGGCCGCGATGCTGCTGATCCCGCCGTACCTGGTCTACATGGGCATCGCCCGGCCGTTCGTCCTCTTCTACAACTGGTGCGCCAACAGCACGCTGCGGCTGCTCGGGGTGGAGCCCAAGGACGAACTGGATGTCACGGTCTCGTCGGTCGAACTGTCCGAGATGCTCACCGAGTCGCTCTCGGAGGGGCTTCTCGACGCCGAGGAGCACGTCCGGCTCAAGCGCGCGCTGGACATCCGGACCCGCACGGTCAAGGACGTCGCGATACCGCTGCAGGACATCCGCGCGGTGCCGATCGCCGCGCCCGGCACCGGCCCGACGGTGGGTGCGGTGGCCCAGGCGCTGCGCGAGACCGGCTACTCCCGGTTCCCGGTCACCGACGGGCACAGCGCCTACCTCGGCTACCTGCACATCAAGGACGTGCTGCCGTGCATGGACGACAACGACGCGGTGCTCGACCGGTCCATGGTGCGCCCGCTGCCCATGGTGGCCTCGACGCTGCCGGTGGCCGACGCGCTGTCGTGGCTGCGCCGCAACAACAGTCACCTCTCGCTGGTGACCACCGACGGCTACGTCACCGCGATGGTGGCGCTGGAAGACCTGGTCGAGGACCTCGTCGGCGTGGTGCGTGACGGTACCCACCGTGTCTGAGACGTTGTGCGCGCCGCTGCGGGTCCTGGGCGAGGACGATTGGGCACCGCGCGAACAGCGCTACCTCGACCGCGTCGACGCCTTCCTGGCACCGCACGAGCGACGGATGCGGGCCGGCGAGCCGCACCCGGTGTGGGACTTCCTGTTCACGTACTACAGCCTCAAGCCCCGGCAGCTGCGGCGCTGGCACCCGGGTTTCGGCCGCGCACTGACCGGCCCGGACGCGCTGCGGTTCGCCGACCGGGCCGGGTACGGCCGCCGCCACGGCGCCGTCACCGTGACGGACGGCTACCTCGCCGGGCGCCGGGAGACCGTCGTCTTCGTCGCCGACCTGTTGGCTGCGACGGCCGGGCGCCCGGCGCGGCTGAACTGTTTCGGCCTGCACGAATGGGCCATGGTGTACCGCGCTCCCGAGGTACGGCACGCCCAGGTGCCGCTGCGGCTGAGCGCGGCCGACACCGATGCCGTGGTCGAGTCGATGCCGTTGCGGTGCACGCATTTCGACGCCTTCCGGTTCTTCACCGACGCCGCTGTGCCACGGAACGCAGATGCCCTGACCCGACACGCCCAGACGGCCACCGAGCAGCCGGGCTGTGTGCACGCGAACATGGATCTGTACAAATGGAGCTACAAGCTCGGACCTTTGCTGGAGTCGAATCTGTTGATGGATTGCCTTGACCTCGCGGCGGACGCACGCGTCCTCGACATGCAGGCCAGCCCGTACGACCTGAGCGACTACGGCATCGAGCCCATCGCCATCGAGGATCCGACGGGCCGCGCCGAGTACGTGCGCCGTCAGCAGGACATCGCCAATCTCGCTGGGCCGCTGCGGGAATCCCTGCTGGCGGAGTGCCGGGCCTTGCTCGCGGGCGACACCGAGGGCGGCATGCTGTGACGGCCCGGACGGTGCTGCGCGTCGCGGCCGTGGCCCTGGCCGCCGCGCTGACCGTCGCCGGCTGCTCCGACGACCAGCCCGGGCGCGGCACGCAGCGCACCGGTCAGGTGTTGCCGGGCGACTACAGCGGCGCCGGCCCCGGCACGCTCGTCGCCGCGCAACCGCTGACGACCGTCGACCCGGAACTGGCCGGGCTGACCGCCATCTCCGCGCGCATCACCTACGTCTCCACGTCCGGCATCAACGACAGCCACCCGAAGGTGACGGGCTCGGTGTTCCTGCCGAAGGGCAAACCGCCCGAGGGCGGCTGGCGCATCATCGCCCTGGCCAACCCGGGCAGCGGCATCAAGTCGGACTGCGCGCCGTCGTCGTCGCCGAGCCTGCTGGGCCTGCTGCCGACCGTGCGGCTCATGGTCGGCGCCGGCTATCTGGTGGCGATCACCGACTATCAGGGCATCGGTCTCGACGAGACCTACCACCCGTATCTGGACTCCACGACCGAGGGCTTCAACCTGATCGACCTGGCGCGGGCGACGCGCAAACTGGTCTCCGCAGCGTCCACCAACTGGGTCGCCGTGGGCACCGGGCAGGGCGGTCAGGCGGCCTGGGCGGCCGCGGAGCTGGCCACCGACTACGGCGGCGGTCTCCGCCCGCAGGGTGCCGTCGCGCTGGCCCCGACCGCGGCGCTCGAATGGCTGGCCGACGCGTCGGCCGCCGGGAACCTGAACCGCGACCAGCAGCTGATGCTGCAGCAGTACCTCGCGATCATGCCGCAGGCCTACCCCGGATTTCCCATCGAGGACTACCGCCGCGGCGCCGCCCGCGACCACTGGGACACGCTGTCGGCCTGCCGCGGCCCGGCGGTCGCCGACCGCACCGGCGTGCTGGATTCACTGGGGCCGAACGACCTCGGCCCGACGACACCGGCCGCTGCCGATGCCTTGCGCGGTTACCTGCGCAAGGCGACGCTGCCGCAGGCACCGGCCGCCGCGCCGATGCTGATCACCCCGGGACCACCCGACGGGCTGGTACCGCCGGAACAGACCGCGGCGGCCGTCGAACGGGCCTGCGCCATGGGCGACGTCATCGACTACGTCCAGCCCGACGAAGCCGACGCCCTGGGCTGGATCACCGACCGGTTCAACGGGGTGCCCGCGCCGAACACCTGCCCCGGCGCGACACCGACCTCGACCACGCCGACGTCCACGGCGAGTTCGCGCTCCGACGACTCCGACACCGAGCAGTCGGGCTCGGACAGCGACGAGGCGACCTCTACCGCCGAACAGACCGCGTCCGAGACCGAGACGCCGCATCACCAACAACCCGCACCCCCGCCGCCGGCGGACTCCGGAGACGCCGAATGAACATCGGCCTGCTCGACGGCTGGCTGCCGACCCTGATCCAGGTGGTGACGGTGCTGGCGCTCGTCGTCGCCGTCGGGCGGCGGTCTCCGCGCTGGCTGCGGCTGTGGCTCCCGGTGGCCGTCGGCACCGGTGTCGTCCTGGCGCTGGCCTGCAGCTGGTTCATCTCCGACCAGGGCCTGGCGGGCGGGCCGGCGCCGACGTCCCTGTGGGTGTGGCTCGTGCTGACCGGGGCGGCACTCGTCGTGGCCATCGCGGGGTGGCCGGGCCTGCACTGGTGGCGCCGGGCGGTGGCCGTCGCCGTGGTGCCGCTGTGCGCGGTGTGCGCGGGCCTGGCGGTGAACACCTGGACCGGCTACCTGCCGACCGTCGAGGCCCTGTGGCAGCGCGCCACCGGCGCCGAGCTGCGCGGCGAGATCGACCTCGAGACCGCATTGAACATGCGGCGCTCCGGCGAACATCCGGACCGCGGTGTCCTGGTGTCGGTGCAGATCCCCACCACCGCATCGGGCTTCCGGACCCGCCCCGAGCTGGTCTACTTGCCGCCCGCCTGGTTCGCCAAGGACGCCCCACAGTTGCCGGCGGTGGTCATGGTCGGCGGCGAGTTCGGGTGGCCCGCCGACTGGCCGACGGCCGGCGGCGCGCAGCGCACCGCCGACGAGTTCGCGGCCGCCCACGGCGGCAACGCGCCGATCCTGGTGTTCGTCGATACCAGCGGCCAGTTCTCCAACGACACCGAGTGCGTCAACGGGCCCCGCGGCATGGCGGCCGATCATCTCACCAAAGATGTTGTGCCATTTGTCACTTCGACATTCTCGGCGAGCCCGGACCCGTCGCGGTGGGGCATCGTCGGCTGGTCGGCCGGTGGCACGTGCGCGGTGATGACGACCGTCATGCACCCCGAGCTGTTCCAGACCTTCGTCGACATGGACGGCCAGGTCGGGCCCAACGCCGGTTCCGAACCCCAGACCATCGCCCGCCTGTTCGGCGGTGACGCCGCGGCATTCGCCCATTTCGATCCGGCGACCGTGGTGCGGGGGCACGGGCCGTACACCGGCGTCGCCGGCTGGTTCGCGGTGTCGGAGAACGGACCGGTGGTGTACCAACCGGCCCAGGCCGGCGCGCCGACGAACGTGCAACCGCCGGACAACCCGGAGAGCCACACCGCCGTCGCGACCTACATGTGTGCGTTGGTCAGCGCCGCCGGCATCGAGTGCTCGGTCGTCCCGCACGGCGGTGACCACACGTTCCCCAGCGCCGCAGAGGTATTCACCGCGGCCCTGCCGTGGCTGGCCGGACGCCTGCACACGCCCGGCGTCCCGGCCATCGGTTTGCCCGGCTCGACGCCGCAATAACGGTGTGACCCGGTTCTCATTGGCCGACGCACCGGTGAGCTGCAGTTACCCACGGGTAAAGTGGATGGTCGCCGTGTGGGCTGCTTAGGAGGAAGAAGAAAATGACTGATCGTGTGACGGTGGGAAATCTGCGGGTGGCCCGCGTACTGCACGACTTCATCACCAACGAGGCTCTGCCCGGCACCGGGGTCGATCCGGACAGCTTCTGGGCGGGGGTCGACAAGGTTGTCACCGACCTGACCCCGCAGAACCAGGACCTGCTGGCCCGCCGTGACGACCTCCAGGCGCAGATCGACAAGTGGCACCGCGCCCGCGTCATCGATCCCGTCGACACCGACGAGTTCAAGACCTCCTACCAGGAGTTCCTGTCCGAGATCGGCTACCTGCAGCCGGAACCGGCCGACTTCAGCATCACGACCTCGGGCGTCGACCCGGAGATCACCAGCACCGCGGGACCGCAGCTGGTGGTGCCGATCCTGAACGCCCGGTTCGCGCTCAACGCCGCCAACGCCCGCTGGGGCTCGCTGTACGACGCGCTGTACGGCACCGACGTCATCTCCGACGAGGGCGGCGCCGAGGCCGGCAAGGGTGGCTACAACAAGGTGCGCGGCGACAAGGTGATCGCCTACGCCCGCAACTTCCTGGACCAGGCCGTCCCGCTGGCGGCCGGCTCGTGGGCCGACGTCACCGGTCTGAAGATCGACGACGAGCACCAGCTGCAGGCCGAACTGGGCGACGAACTGTCGAGCGGCCTGGCGAACCCCGAAGAGTTCGTCGGCTACACCGGCCAGCTCGGGGATGCCTCGTGGTCGGTGCTGCTCAAGCACCACGGACTGCACATCGAGATCCTGGTCGACCCCACCTCGCCGGTCGGCTCGACCGACAAGGCCGGCATCAAGGACGTCGTGCTGGAGTCCGCGGTCACCACGATCATGGACTTCGAGGACTCGGTCGCGGCCGTCGACGCCGACGACAAGGTGCTCGGTTACCGCAACTGGCTTGGCCTGAACAAGGGCGACCTGTCCGAAGAGGTCAGCAAGGGCGGCAAGACCTTCACCCGCGTGCTCAACCCCGACCGCGTGTTCACCACGCCGGACGGCGAGGGTGAACTGACCCTGCCGGGCCGCAGCCTGCTGTTCGTCCGCAACGTCGGCCACCTGATGACCAACGACGCCATCATCGACGCCGAGGGCAACGAGATTCCCGAGGGCATCCAGGATGCGCTGTTCACCGGCCTGATCGCCATGCACGGCCTGAAGTCCACCGAGGAGAACGGCGAGCTGACCAACAGCCGCACCGGCTCGGTCTACATCGTGAAGCCCAAGATGCACGGGCCCGACGAGGTCGGCTTCACCTGCGAGCTGTTCAGCCGCGTCGAGGACGTCCTCGGCCTGCCCGAGGCCACCCTCAAGGTCGGCATCATGGACGAGGAGCGCCGGACGACGGTCAACCTCAAGGCCTGTATCAAGGCTGCCGCCGACCGCGTGGTGTTCATCAACACCGGCTTCCTGGACCGCACCGGCGACGAGATCCACACCTCGATGGAGGCCGGTCCGATGGTGCGCAAGGGCGCCATGAAGACCCAGACCTGGATCAAGGCCTACGAGGACGCCAACGTCGACACCGGCCTGGCGTGCGGCCTGGCCGGCCGCGCCCAGATCGGCAAGGGCATGTGGGCCATGACCGACCTGATGGCCGACATGGTCGAGCAGAAGATCGGTCAGCCCAAGGCCGGCGCCACCACCGCGTGGGTGCCCTCGCCCACCGGCGCGACGCTGCACGCCATGCACTACCACCAGGTCGACGTCTACGAGGTCCAGAAGAAGCTGGCCGGCAAGAAGCGCACCACCCGCGCCGAACTGCTGACCATCCCGCTGGCCAAGGAACTGGCCTGGGCGCCCGAGGAGATCCACGAAGAGGTCGACAACAACTGCCAGTCGATCCTCGGCTACGTGGTGCGCTGGATCGACCAGGGCGTCGGCTGCTCGAAGGTGCCGGACATCCACAACATCGCCCTCATGGAGGACCGCGCCACGCTGCGCATCTCCAGCCAGCTGCTGGCCAACTGGCTGCGGCACGGCGTCATCACCGAGGACGACGTGAAGGCGAGCCTGCGCCGGATGGCCGCGGTGGTCGACGAGCAGAACGCCGGTGATCCCGCGTACCTGCCGATGGCCCCGGATCCGGAGGGCAGCATCGCCTTCCAGGCCGCGCAGGAGCTGATCCTCGAAGGTTGCAGCCAGCCCAACGGTTACACCGAGCCGATCCTGCATCGGCGCCGGCGGGAGTTCAAGGCCGCACACGCCGGTTCGTGAACGGTCAACTCCCCCATCATCGTTGATTAAAATTCGGCGGGCCCGCGTCACTCGACACGGGTCCGCCGATTGCACGCCGACACCAGGAGCAGACACCAATGGGTAGGCACAGAGCTCCCGACGACGACGAATCGAACGCCGACGAATCACGCGACGACGCGGTCTCCGACTACGACGCGTTGTCGCCCGACATCCCGGAAGCCGACGACACCGCGACCGGCGTGCTGGGATTCCGGGTGCCCGACGACTGGGCCGAGATGCACGGGATGCCTGCTGCCGAAAACCCGCGTGCTGCCACCCCACCCCCCGCCGCGCCGCCGTCCGACAACGGCGACCGGTACGAGACCGACGAACCCGACTACGGCGAGCCCGACTATTCGGACCAGCCCGACCTCACCGGCGCCGACAGCGTCACCCAGGCGTTCCCGTCCGTCCCGCGCCGGGCCTCGGTCCGGTCGCACGGCGGCGACTGGGAGGGCGGCGAATGGACCGGCAGCCACCGGGCCATTCAGACCAAGCGCCGCGGCGTCAGCGTCGGCGTCATCGCCGCGCTCGTGACCGTCGTGGTCGTCGTCGCCGCGGTGATCCTGTGGCGGTTCTTCGGCAGCGTGCTGTCCGACCGCAGCCGCGAGGCCTCGGCGCGGTGCGTGTCCGGCTCGGTCAGCGTGCCCGTGCTCGCCGACCCGTCGATCTCCGACCAGCTCAACTCGCTGGCCGGCAAGTACAGCCAGACCGCCGCGCCCATCGGCGACAAGTGCGTCAAGGTCGAGGTCAAGGCGACCGACCCGACCACCGTCGTCGACGGGGTGGTGAACAAGTGGCCGTCGAACCTGGGCCCGCGGCCCGCACTGTGGGTGCCGGCGAGCTCGGTGTCGGCGGCCCGGCTGGTGGCCGGCGCCGGTGAGCAGGCTGTCAGCGGTGAAGCCAAGTCGCTGGCGACCTCGCCCGTGCTGCTGGCCGTCCGGCCACAACTCAAAGACGCGCTGGCCCAACAGAATTGGGGCACCCTGCCGGCACTGCAGACGAACCCGACGGCGCTTGACGGCCTGAGCCTGCCGGGCTGGGGTTCGCTGCGCCTGGCCGTGCCGACCGTCGACAACAGTGACGCGGCATTTCTGGCGGCCGAAGCCGTCGCCTCGGCCGCGGCCAATGGCGGGCCGGTCAACGCCGGCGCCGGTGCCGTGCACCGGTTGACGGCCGCACAGCCGAAGCTCGCGGACCCCAAGGCCTCGACAGCGCTGGATGCCCTGATCTCCGCGAGCGACCCGGCCACGGCGCCGGTGCACGCCGTCGTCACCACCGAACAGCAGCTCTACCAGCGGTCGCAACACACCGACAACGCCAAGGGCAAGCTGGCGGCCTGGCTGCCGCCCGGCGCACCGGCGGTCGCCGACTACCCCGCCGTGCTGCTCGGCGGCGATGGCCTGTCGCACGAGGAGGTCACCGCGGCCAGCGAGTTCGAACGCTTCCTGCGCAAGCCCGAACAGCTCGCCGAGCTGTCCAAGGCCGGCTTCCGCGTCAGCGGCGGCAATCCCCCGAAGAACGACGTGATGAACCTCGGCTCCCTGCCCGACGCCCTCGCCGTCGGGGACACGGGCACGCGCGCCACGCTGGCGAACGCCGTCGGCGGCACCTCGAAGAGCGGCGCCGTGACGATCATGCTGGACCAGTCGATGCCGACCAGCGACGGCGCCAAGACCCGCCTGGGCAACGTGACCACCGCGCTGATGGACCGGCTCAAGGCGATGTCGCCGAACAGTTCGGTGGGTCTGTGGACGTTCGACGGCGTCTCGGGGCGCAGCGAGATTCCGGTGGCGCCGCTGAGCGAGCAGGCGCACTCGACGCAGCTGATCTCGAACCTGAACAGCCAGAGCTCGTCGGGTGGCGGGCACGTCTCGTTCACGACGCTGCGAATGCTCTACGGCGACGCGATGTCGAAATATGTCGACGGACAGGCGAATTCGATCCTGCTGATCACCTCGGGCCCGCACACCGACCAGTCGCTGGACGGCCAGGGCCTGCAGGACTACATCAAGTCGGCGTTCGATCCGGCCCGGCCGCTGGCGGTCAACGTCATCGACATCGGGTCCGACTCGGACGGTTCGACGTGGCAGGCCGTCGCGCAGCTCACCGGCGGCACGTTCACCAGCATGCCCACCTCGGCGGCGCCGGAGCTGGTCAACGCCGTCGCCGCGGCCCTGCCCTAACCCGGGTTTTTCTCACCACCCGCGAGCGGCCGCGTCTGCGCGCGACACGCCGCGACCTACATACAAAAACGTCCCGCTCAGCAGCGCTGAGCGGGACGTTTTTGCACAGACCTAGGCGAACGCCTCGATCGGCGGGCAGGAGCAGACCAGGTTGCGGTCGCCGAACGCGCCGTCGATACGGCGGACGGGCGGCCACACCTTCGGCCGGAAGCCCTTACCCAGCGGGTAGGCGGCATGCTCGCGCGTGTACGGGTGCTTCCACTCGTCGACCAGCAGGCACTCGGCAGTGTGCGGCGCGTTGTGCAGCGGGTTGTCGTCGGCCGGCCACTCACCGGAGCCGACCTGGTCGATCTCGGCCTTGATCGCGATCATCGCGGCGATGAACGCGTCGACCTCGGTCAGGCTCTCGCTCTCGGTGGGCTCGACCATCAGCGTGCCGGCAACCGGGAAGCTCATGGTCGGCGCGTGGAAACCGTAGTCCGCCAAGCGCTTTGCCACGTCGTCGACGGTGACGCCGGTGGCCTTGGTGATGGCCCGCAGGTCCAGGATGCACTCGTGCGCGACCATGCCGTTCTCGCCGGTGTAGAGCACCGGGTAGTGCTCGTCGAGACGACGGGCGATGTAGTTGGCCGACGCGATCGCGGTCAGCGTCGCCGCGCGCAGGCCAGCCGCGCCCATCATCCGGATGTAGGCCCAGGTGATCGGCAGGATCGACGCCGAGCCGTACGGCGCCGCCGACACGGTGTGGTCGTCGGCGAGCTCGGCGGCCAGCGGGTGGCCGGGCAGGTACGGCGCGAGGTGCGACCGGACCGCCACCGGGCCGACGCCCGGACCGCCACCGCCGTGCGGGATGCAGAACGTCTTGTGCAGGTTCAGGTGGCTGACGTCGCCACCGAACTTGCCGGGGCGAGCGAGGCCCACGATGGCGTTGAGGTTGGCGCCGTCGACGTAGACCTGACCGCCGGCGTCGTGCACGGCGGCGCAGATGTCGGCGACGTCGTGCTCGTAAACCCCGTGCGTCGACGGGTAGGTGATCATCAGCGCGGCCAGATCACTGGCGTGCTCGGCGACCTTGGCGCGCAGGTCGTCCAGGTCGACGTCACCGTTCTCGCGGCATGCCACGACGACGACCTTCATGCCGACCATGGCGGCCGACGCGGCGTTGGTGCCATGCGCGCTGGACGGGATCAGGCAGATGTTGCGGCCGGCCTCGCCACGGGCCTCGTGGTAGGCGCGGATGGCGAGCAGACCGGCGTACTCGCCCTGCGACCCGGCGTTGGGCTGCAGCGACACCGAGTCATAGCCGGTGATGCTGACGAGCCACGACTCCACATCGGCGATCAGCTTGCGCAGACCCGGGGTGTCCGACGCCGGGGCGAACGGATGCTGCTGCGCGAACTCGGTCCACGTGATGGGTTCCATCTCGGCGGCCGCGTTGAGCTTCATGGTGCACGAGCCCAGCGGGATCATGCTGCGGTCCAGCGCGATGTCCTTGTCGGCGAGCGAGCGCAGGTAGCGCATCATCTCGGTCTCGGTGCGGTACCGCGAGAACGCCGGGTGGGTGAGGAATTCCGAAGTGCGGGTGTGGATTTCGGGGCCGTCCCAGTGGCGGCCGCCGCGCGTCGCGCCGAAGGCGGCGAGCACCGCGTCGACGTGCTCGGCGGTGGTGGCCTCGTCGCACGACACCGAGATGTGGTCGGCGTCGACGAGCCAGACGTTGATGCCGCGCTCCTTGGCGGCCGCCTGCACCTGCGCGGCCTTGCCCGGAACCCGAGCCAGGACGGTGTCGAAGAATCCGGAGTGGACGACTTCGACACCGGCCTCCTTCAGGCCCATCGCCACCGCGAGGGCGTGGCCGTGCACCCGGTGCGCGATCGCGGTCAGCCCGCGCGGCCCGTGGTAACTGGCGTACATCGCGGCGATCACCGCGAGCAGCACCTGCGCGGTACAGATGTTGCTGGTGGCCCGGTCGCGGCGGATGTGCTGTTCGCGGGTCTGCAGGCTCAGCCGGTAGGCCTTGGCGCCGTCGGCGTCGACCGACACACCGACCAGGCGGCCGGGCAGCTGCCGGGCGTGCTTGCCGTGCACGGCCAGGTAGCCGGCGTGCGGGCCGCCGAAGCCCATCGGCACGCCGAAACGCTGCGTGGTGCCGAACGCGACGTCGGCGCCGATCTCACCGGGCGGGGTGACGAGCGTCAGCGCCAGCAGGTCCGCACCGATGGCGACCAGCGCACCGCGCTCGTGGGCCTGTGCGATCAGCGCGGACCAGTCGTTGACGGCGCCGCTGGCGCCCGGAACCTGGGCGATGACACCGAAGAAGTCGCCCTCGGGCAGGCCGTCGCGCAGGTCGGCGGTGACGATCTCGATGTTCAGCGGTTCGGCGCGAGTGGCCAGCACGGCCGCGGTCTGCGGGTAGATGTCGACGTCGACGGCCAGGCGGCGGCAGTCGCCCTTGACGGCGCGGTGCATCAGCGTCATGGCCTCGGCGGCGGCGGTGGCCTCGTCGAGCATCGAGGCGTTGGCGATCTCCATGCCGGTCAGGTCTGTGACCATGGTCTGGAAGTTGAGCAGGGCCTCCAGCCGGCCCTGGCTGATCTCCGGCTGGTACGGCGTGTAGGCCGTGTACCAGGCCGGGTTCTCGAGGATGTTGCGGCGCAGCACGGCCGGGGTCAGCGTGTCGAAGTAGCCCTGGCCGATCATCGACACCGCGACGGTGTTGGTCTCGGCGAGCGCCCGCAGCTCGGCCAGCGACTGCTCTTCGGAGGCCGGGGCCGGCAGTTCGTCGAGGCCGGGGGCCAGGCCGGCGCTGGACAGGGCATCGAGGATGCCCGCGGGCAGGGCCTTGGCGGCGAGCTCTTCGAGCGAGTCGACGCCGATGACCCCGAGCATGGTGGCCACCGCGTCGGCATCCGGACCGATGTGCCGGTCGACGAAGCGAAGCTGGTGGTGCTCGGCAGAGGAACGGGACGTGCTGTCGGTCATGACGGCCTCTCCAGACGTTCAGGCTCGGGGCAGGCTTGCCACGGAACCGCTAGGGGTTCCTCCCCCTCTGTCGTCGGTGCCTGAGAGATTCGGCCCGACGGCGTGGTCGGCCTTTCCCCATGGGCGGGCGAGTCGCAGCTCGCCGCTTTCCAGAGGCATCGGGCTCCGGCGCGGTCCGGGGGCCTGAGAGGTTGATGGAGAGGTATTGCTCCTTCGGCGTCCATGGCTGGCGGCCACAGAACTCTCCCGCGTCGGGACGATGCGCGCGCCAGTCTACCGGTCGGTCACCGATGGCCACGAATGGACAGCAAACGGCCCCTCTCTGCGGGGAGAGGGGCCGTTGCTCGTGCTTGGGTTGGCGGGACTCAGCCGATCTTGCGGTCGCGCTGCTTGCGACGCGAGGCGAGTTCGTCCTCGGGCGCCGCGATGGACTCGCCGCCGTCGGCACGCTCGCCCGGGAAGTCAGCGATGGCGCCGGTCAGCTCACGCATGGCGCCCGAAACCGCGATGCCGAACACGCCCTGACCGCCCTGCAGCAGGTCGACGACCTCTTCGGCCGACGTGCACTCGTACACCGTGGTGCCGTCCGAGAACAGCGTGATGTTCGCCAGGTCATGTACGCCGCGCTGGCGCAGGTGGTCGACCGCGACGCGGATGTTGTGCAGCGAGATGCCGGTGTCCAGCAGCCGCTTGACGATCTTGAGGACCAGGATGTCCTTGAACGAGTACAGGCGCTGGCTGCCGGAGCCGGCGGCGCCGCGGATCGACGGCACGACCAGCGAGGTGCGGGCCCAGTAGTCCAGCTGACGGTAGGTGATGCCGGCGATCTGGCAGGCGCTCGGCCCGCGGTAGCCGACCAGTTCGTCGGGAACAGACTCGTCAGGGAACAGGCCTGCCTGCACCGGCACCGGCACCGGCACCGGCACCGGAGCCGGTGTCGGGGCGGCCTGCTCAGGCGCGCCGTTGGTCGTCAGGTCCAACTGCTCTTGACGTGGCGTCTCGTCGCCCACTGCCTGATCCTCTCGCCGATCGAACTAACCTGCCTGGCGGCCACTGCTGCTCGGCGGGCATGTCCGCTGCTCGAATGTGTCGAGCATACGCTTCCCGCCGGGCCACTTCAGCCCATCGGCGGCGGTGCCGCCAATCGGACTATTGCCAGAACGAGGAAAGTATGTGGCGCGGATTCGGCGAATCCGCAAACGGCGCACCGAGTGTCGACACGCGCTGACCTAACTGAGATGCATCCGTAACAAGGGCCCTCCGGGACAGCGCACTCCGACCTAAGTCGCCTTGAAATCGTCCGGCGAAATGCTGTCGAGGAACTCCTTGAACTTCTCGACCTCGTCCTCGCGCACGGGGCCGGACGACTCCTCGTCACCCTCGTCCGGGATGAGCAGACCCGCCTCTGCGAGTACCGCTTCCTCGACGTAGATCGGTACGCCCACCCGCAGCGCGATGGCCACCGAGTCCGACGGCCGCGCCGACACCGTGATGTCGCGGTCGAACACCAGGTCGGCGTAGAAGGTGCCTTCCTGCAGGTCCACGATGCGCACCTCGCGCAGCGAATGACCAAGCGCGGCAATCAGATCCTTGATCAGGTCGTGCGTCAGGGGCCGAGCCGGCGAGACGCCCTGCTGCTCGAGCGCGATCGCGGCCGCTTCGGACTGCCCGATCCAGATCGGCAGGTAGCGGTCACCGTCGGATTCGCGCAGCAAGAGCACGGGTTGGTTCTGCGGCTGTTCCACCCGAATGCCGACCACACGAACCTCGCCCATCTGCGTCTGCCCTCCGCAATCCGTGTGCCATCAACGAATTCGAGTCTAGTCCTCAGCGATCGAGAACGTCGCGCACGGCAGACTTGATCAGAGACGTGTGCAGCGTGATGGCGAGCGCCGCGACCTCGCGGGCCAGTTCGTCGGCCCGGTCCCGGGCCCCGGCGTTGCCGGCTTTTCCGATGGGGCCGGCGATCTGGGCGATCAGGTCCGACTGCCGGTCGGCGGCGGACCGGAAGGCCCGCAGGTGCCGCGGTTCGACACCGTATTCGCCCAGCGCATGGGCGCATTGTGCGATGACCACGGCATGTTCGTCGAAGAACCCCGCCGGGCCGGGGATGATCACGCCGCTCTTGACCAGCGCGGCCAACAGCTCCGGCTTGATCCCGGAGCGCTGCAGCAGGTCCTCGCGGCTGAGCCGGACCTGGGCGGGTGCGACGTCAGCCGGGCCGCCGGCCTGGTCGCTGTCGGGATCCGGAACCAATTTCGGTACGCCGTAAGCGGATCCGTTCGACGGCAGCGCGCCGTCGGGCTGGGCGTCCAGCTGGGCCTTGATGACCTTGAGCGGCAGGTACTGGTCCCGCTGCGCGGACAGGATGAACCGCAGCCGCGCGCAGTCATAGGCCGTAAAACGACGGTAGCCCGACCCAGTGCGTTCGGGCGTGACCAGACCCTGTTCCTCCAGGAACCGGATCTTGGAGATGGTCACATCCGGGAAGTCTGGCCGGAGCAGGTCGAACACCGCTCCGATCGACATCCCGGCCACTGCACTGCGGTCGGGCTGCGTCATGGACTGACCGCCGGTCTAACCAGCCGAGCTGTCGTCGGTCTTGGGGCCGGTCAGGAACACCAGGCGGAACTTGCCGATCTGGACCTCGTCCCCGTTGGCCAGCACCGCCGAGTCGACGGGCTCGCGGTTGACGTAGGTGCCGTTGAGGCTGCCGACGTCGACCACCTGGAACTCACCGGACTCGAGCCGGAACTCGGCGTGGCGACGGCTCACCGTCACGTCGTCGAGGAAGATGTCGCTGTCGGGATGACGGCCTGCCGAGGTGCTCGGCTGATCCAGCAGGAATCGCGAGCCGGCATTCGGCCCGCGCTTGACCACCAGCAGGGCCGAGCC
Organism: Mycobacterium sp. SMC-13; assembly: GCF_045311035.1. Taxonomy (NCBI): domain Bacteria; kingdom Bacillati; phylum Actinomycetota; class Actinomycetes; order Mycobacteriales; family Mycobacteriaceae; genus Mycobacterium; species Mycobacterium sp. SMC-13. Next base: position 77,984 of record NZ_JBJIAI010000009.1, on the reverse strand, counting down.
CACCGGCAGTCCTTCAACTCCGGAGACGGCACTGGTGCCGCTCGTCGAAGCCGGGGCGTCGAGCTCATTGAGGAAGTCCGCCCGGAAGACCGAAGTGGTCTCCACCGTTGCCTCCTCGGAGCCGAAATCGGTCCCCGAACCGCTGTCGTTATCCGTCACGCGCTGCTCCTCTACTGGCTGCTGTGGCGCTCTTTTGCACGACCAGCCGGCAGGTGCTGCCAGCAGTCATCGAATGTCGCATACGTCTCACTATTGACCGTACCGCGCGGCGCGGGCCAGTGTGCCCGCCACTACCGGATCCGCCGCGCCGACTTTGGTGTCGCCACGGCCGAACCGGACCGCAGCACCCTAACAAAAGGGTTACTCGTCCAGGGTCGCCCGGTAGCCGTCCGCGTCCAGGAGTCCGGCGAGCTGGCCGTCCAGTTCGGCCGCGTCGGCCTGCAGTTCGATGAGCCAGCCGCCGTCGTACGGATCGGAGTTGACCAGGTCGGGCGAGCCTTCCAGATCACCGTTGACCGCAACGATTTTCGCGGCGATCGGGGCGTACAGCTCCGACGTCGTCTTGGGCGATTCGACCTCACCGAACACGTCGCCGGCGGCCACGGTGGTACCGACCTCGGGCAGATCGACGTAGACGACGTCACCCAGCGCACCCTGCGCGAAATCGGTGATTCCGACCCGCACGGTGCCCTCGCCGGTGCGGCGCACCCATTCGTGCTCGGTGGTGTACAGCAGATCGGCTGGCGTTTCGCTCACGACGCTCCTTGCGAGTTCAGGTCAGTGTGTTTTCGGTCAGTAAGGATACGGCTCGACGATCAGGCCCGGCGTCTACTTGACGGGCTGAGCGTATTGGCGCGGTTTCGGTTGCCGCAGGGCACTCACGTCGATCGTGTCGGCCTGTTGCACGGACATTGTGCCGCCAACGCGTTTCACACTGTCCATCGCCCCGCCCGGGATGTTCATCGCGGCCGCGAGCGTCGGCGGATCCCCAATGGCGAGAATGGAATAGGGCGGGTTCATGGTCACGTTGTCGACCACCAGCGCGCCCGCGGTGCCGGTCACCCAGGTGTCGACGCCGACCCGCACCGCGGTCTGCTGGTCGCCGCGTCCCGACCGGATCTCCATGGCCTCGGCGCCGGCGGCGCGCAACTCGTTGATGACGTCGAGCAAGGTCTCGGGTGACACGCCGGGCGCGATGTCCTCGATGGTGATGGTGACGCCCGGGCCGGTCGCCGCGACCGTGCCGATCAGGATCGACAGGGCACGCAGCCGCGCCTGCGCGTTCTCGATGGCGGCCTGGTCGCTGTTGCCCGACGCCTGCAACGACGACAGCGTCTTCTGCAGGTCCGCCACCTCGGTGTTGAGGGACGCCTCGCGCTGTTGCAGTGAGTCGAGCAGCACCAGCAGGTCGGCAGGCCGCGCGGTGTCGAGCGCGTCACCCGATTCGGTCTGGCGCACCTGCGTCGCGATGGCCACCCCGAGCAGCACGCAGAGCAGTACGGCCAGCGCGCCGAACATCAACTGCGACCGGGTGCGCGGCAGCCGCGCCGGAACGCCGTCGGGCAGCTCGTGCCGGCCGTGGTGTTCTTCTTCCGCGTGCTGTTCGTCGTCAGCCATGGTGCACCGTCACGCCCCGAACAACCTGCGCCGCAGCGCCGCCGCGTTGCCGAAGATCCGGATGCCCAGCACCACAATGATCGCAGTGGACAGCTGGGTACCCACGCCCAGCTGGTCGCCCACATAGACGATCACGGCGGCGACCAGGACGTTGAAGACGAACGAGATCACGAAGACCTTCGCGTCGAAGATGCGCTCCAGGTAGGCCCGCAGTCCGCCGAACACCGCGTCGAGCGCCGCCACCACGGCGATCGGCAGGTACGGCTGGACCGCTTCGGGCACGCTGGGGTGGAAGATCAAACCCACCACGATGCCGACCACAAGTGCCGCGATCCCGATCATGTAGCCCTGCTCACTTTGGTCCAATCTCCTTGGCGAAGTTGACATCTCGTACCGACGCGGCCGACACCGTCAGCCGGTCCCTGGTCTGGACGCTGATCCCCACCCCGTACGACTGCGCGAGCAGCATCAGCCGCTGCATGGCAGGGGTCTGCTCGAACACCTCCTGCATGGCGTGCGGCGGCCCGATGGCGACGACGACGTACGGGCTGGCCACCGGCTGGTTGTCGACGAGGATGCCACCGCCGGCCTGCCGCATGGTCACGTTCGGCCCGATCCGTACGCCGCCGACCGACACCGCCTCGGCACCGGCGGCCCACAAGGAGTTGACGGCCAGCTGCAGGTCCCGGTCCAGGATGATCTGCGGGCTGCCGGCGACCCGCTGCTTCGACACGTCGGACAGGTTCGGGCTCGGCGGGGGCTCGGTGACGGTGACGGTGAGGCCGGGGCCGGTCACCGCGGTCACGCCCGCGCCGAACTCGGCCTGTTCGAGGGCGGCCAGCAGTTCACGGCCTTTCGCGTCGCCGGCCAGCCGGCCGCGGCGTGCGGCCTCCACCTGGCCGGCCAGCGCGTCCCGGGTGGCGGTGCTGTCGCGGGTGCGCGCTTCCGCGGTACGCGCGTTGGCCGACAGGACGTGCTGGGTCTGGTCGTTGGCGGGGGCCATCGACACCGCATGCTGTGCCGCCGTCACGAACACCACCGACACCGCGGCGACGCCGACCAGCAGCCACGCGCCGTCGGCGAACCGCCGGGAGCGACCGCGCCGGGCACCGTCGCCGTCCGCTTTGCGACGCTCGGCCGCGGCGGCATAGCCGGGGTCCAGGTGATCGGTGAGCAGCGAGCGCAGCAGCGACGGCACCGGAATCCGAACCGGCTCGTCGGCGACGTGGCTGTTGCGGCCGGCCTCCGGCCAGTAACCGCCCAGCGCCCGGTCCCGGGGTGTCCCGGCTTCAGTCACGCGGCGGACCTCGCGACCGGCGGCAGATCCCGGCGCACCATTGCCACCTGGATCAGGTACAGCACCGCGGACCACAGATACATGGCCATCCCCCACACCAGGAACGCCCAGCCGCAGGCCAGCACCACGCGGCTCCAGGCGTCGGGCCATTGGCCCAGCAGCACCAGCGGGAAGCCGGACATCAGCGCGAACGTCGCGGCCTTGCCGATGTAGGTGACGGGCAGCGCCGTCAGCCCGCGGCCGCGCAACAGCGGCAGCGTGGCCGCCAGCACGGCGTCGCGGCCGATCAGGGTCAGCACGAACCACCAGGGCACGACGTGCGCGATCGCCAGCGCGACCGGCACGACGAGCATGTAGATCCGGTCGACCAGCGGGTCCAACAGCTCGCCCAGCCGCGACGACTGGTTCGGGACCAGGCGCGCGATCTTGCCGTCGGCCCAGTCGGAGAAGCCGCTGAACATCAGGATCGCGACGGCCCAGCCGTTCGCGTGCGCCGACAACAACAGGTAGAGGAACACCGGGACCAGCAGCAACCGCAACGCGCTGAGCGCGTTGGGAATCGTCAGCACCCGGTCGCCCGATTCGGCTTCCACGTCTGTGTGCGATCCGCCTCCGGCTTCTCGCTGGGGGTCCATAGGGCTAAACCTAACGGAATACCCCGGGCAGGCTCAGCGCTGCCATCGTGTCGTCGGCCAGCGGGTTGTCGTGAATCATGTACGTCCACGTCGACGTCGGGCGGGCCAGCTTGGACAGATCCAGTCCGGGCTCGTCCTCCAGCACGTTGGCGGTCTCGAAGGTCTGCTGCGCGGCCTCGATGGCGTCGGCCGCCAGCGACGCGAACGCGTCGACCGCCATGCGGTGGAACTCGTCGAGCGGATCCTGGCGTCCCAGCGCGCGCAGGTGGATGCTCTCGCGGATGTCGGACAGGTAGGCCAGGTGGTCGGCCCAGCCGCGGTCCAGGTGGTACAGCATGATCAGCCGGCAGATGCGCTCGAGCGCGTCCTCACCGACCTCGTCGACCAGTTCCTGGTAGCGGTCCGGCGACAGCTCTTTGAGTTCGTCCCGCGCGGTTGTGGTGCGCAGCAACGTCTCTCGGCGTTCCACGATGATCGCGCGCTGCTGCGCGGTGAGCTGGTTGTAGCGCCAGGTGTTGGCGTGCACGTCCAGCAGCCGGCCCTCGGCGACGCGCTGCGCGTGCTCGAGCATCTGGCCGGCGCGGTCGCTGATGATGCGGCCGTCCTCGTCGGTCTGCATCGGGAGCTTCTCGGGATCCAGGTGCGAGACGACGACGTCGTCCTCCCAGCTGGAGAAGAACACCGACGAGCCCGGGTCGCCCTGGCGGCCGGCGCGGCCGCGCAGCTGGTTGTCGAGGCGTTCGGTGTGGTGCCGGCCGGTGCCGATGACGTGCAGGCCACCGAGTTCGGCGACGGCGTCATGGTCGGCTTCGTCGGATCCGCCGAGGCGGATGTCGGTGCCGCGGCCGGCCATCTGGGTCGAGACGGTGACGGTGGCGAGCTTGCCGGCCTCGGCGATGACGGCGGCTTCCTCCTCGTCGTTCTTGGCGTTCAGCACGACGGCGGGCACGCCGGCCTTGACCAGTTTCGCGTGCAGCTCTTCGGATTCGGCGACGTCGCGGGTGCCGACCAGCACGGGCTGACCGGTCGCGTGGATCTTCTGGATGTGCTCGATGACGGCCTGGTTCTTGGCGGCCGCGGTGATGTAGACGCGGTCGGCCTCGTCCTCGCGGATGTTCGGTGTGTTCGGCGGAATCGGCGACACCCCGAGCCGGTAGAACTGGCGCAGCTGTTCACCGGCGGCCAGCGCGGTACCGGTCATGCCGCACACCGTCGGGTAGCGGCCGATGAGGGCCTGCACGGTGATGGTGTCGAGCACCTCGCCGGTCTCGGTGGTCTCGATGCCTTCCTTGGCCTCGACGGCCGCCTGCAGGCCGTCGGGCCAGCGCTGTAGCGACGCGATGCGGCCGCGCGAGGCGTTGATGAGGTGAACGGCGTTGTCCCGCACGATGTAATGCACGTCGCGCTGCAGCAGCACGTGCGCGTGCAGGGCCACGTTGACCTCGGTCAGCGTGGTGCCGATGTGCTCCTCGGAGTACAGGTCGATGCCGCCGAGCGCCTTCTCGAGCTTGCGCGCGCCGGCGTCGGTCAGGTGCACGTTGCGGCGGTCGGCGTCGGTGTCGTAGTACTGCAGCGAGTCGTCGACCCGGTTCTCGGAGGTCATCTCCCCCACCAGCCGGATGATCTCCATGCGCGGGGTCTCGCGGTGCGTGGTGCCGGCGAGCACGAGCGGCACCAGCGCCTCGTCGACGAGCACGGAGTCGGCCTCGTCGATCAGCGCGACGTCGGGCCGCGGCGACACCAGGTCGTCGACATGGGTGACCAGCTGGTCGCGCAGGACGTCGAACCCGATCTCGTTGACCGAGGCGTAGGTGACGTCGCATTCGTAGGCGGCGCGCCGTTCGTCGGCCGTCGACTCGGCGGTGATCCAGCCGACCGTCAGGCCCATGGCCGCCAGCAGCGGTCCCATCCACTCGGCGTCGCGGCGGGCCAGGTAGTCGTTGACGGAGATGACGTGCACGTGCCGGCCGGCCAGCGCGTAACCGGCGGCCGCGATCGCGCCGGCCAGGGTCTTGCCCTCACCGGTGGCCATCTCGACGACGTCGCCGGCCATCATGCGCAGCGCGCCGAGGAGCTGAACATCGAACGGCCGCAGACCGGTGGTGCGTTCGGCGGCCTCCCGGGCGATGGCCAGGAACTGCGGGATGTCGGCGGCATCGGCGAGATCGGACAGCTCGAGCAGCTTGGCGGCCTTGGTGATCTGCTCGTCGTCCAGCCCGGCGGCCTTGTCGTCGAATTCGGCCGACGCCCGAACCTGATTCATCGATCGGTTCTGGTTCTTGTCGGTGGAAGCACCGAGCAGCTTCCAGAACTTGCTGCTCAGCCGGCCGGATTTCGCGGTGCTGGTTTTCGCCACAGGTCAAAGGTACCGGTCCCGTCCGTCCGCTCTGCTGCAGCCGTCCACCTGCCCGTCCACCTGCCGGAGCCCCGCGGAAGGTGACCGGCGTCTCACGTCATTGCCTGTCGCAGCGCGAACGTCAATAGGTCACGGGTACCTTGCGGGGATGGATTTGTTCACCCCGACCCTCGAATGGGGCAGTGAGCTCACGACCTCGCTGTGGTGGATCGCGAAAGCCTGGCTGATCGCCGCGGTATCGACGCTGGTGGTGGTGACCGCCATCGGCCGCTTCACGGTCTGGGGAAGGCAGTTCTGGCGCATCACCGGCGCCTACTTCGTCGGCCGCGACAGCATCGTCGTGTGGCTGTGGCTGGCGGCGCTGCTGCTGTCGGTGATCACCGGTGTCCGGCTCACGGTGCTCTTCAGCTATCAGAGCAACGACCTGATGACGAGCTTCCAGGTGGTGGCCTCCGGCCTGGCCGGTCACGACCAGGCCGTCAAGGACTCGGGCGCACACGGCTTCTGGATGTCGATCGGCATCTTCTCGCTGCTGGCGGTGCTGCACGTCTGCCGCATCATGCTCGACCTGTTCATGACGCAGCGGTTCATCCTGCGGTGGCGCGCCTGGCTGACCGACCGGCTCACGGGCGACTGGCTGGACGGCAAGGCGTACTACCGGTCGCGGTTCATCGACGACACCATCGACAACCCGGACCAGCGCATCCAGAGCGATATCGACATCTTCACCGCCGGCGTGGGCCCACTGCCCAACACGCCCAACAACATGACCACCTCCACGTTGTTGTTCGGCGCCATCAACGCCATCGCATCGATGCTTTCGTTCACCGCGATTCTGTGGAACCTGTCCGGCACCCTGACCATCGCCGGCCTCACGATCCCGAAGGCGATGTTCTGGATCGGGCTCGGCTACGTCCTCGTCGCTTCGGTGGTCGCCTTCTGGATCGGCCGTCCCATCATCTGGCTGTCGTTCGACAACGAGCGCTTCAACGCCGCGTTCCGCTACGCGCTCGTGCGGATGCGCGACGCGGCCGAGGCCGTCGCCTTCTATCACGGCGAGCTCGCCGAGCGGACGGGTCTGCGCCGGTTGTTCGCGCCCGTCGTCGACAACTACAAGCGGTACGTGAACCGGATGATCGGCCTCAACGGCTGGAACCTGTCGATGAGCCAGATCATCGTGCCGTTGCCGTACGTCCTGCAGTTCCCGCGCTTCCTCGCCGGCGAGATCAAGCTCGGCGACATGAACCAGACGGCGTCGGCGTTCGGCAGCATCCAGGACGGCCTGTCCTTCTTCCGTAACGTGTACGACCAGTTCGCCGGCTACCGCGCCGCCATCATCCGTCTGCACGGCCTGGTGACGGCCAACGACGCGGCACGGCACCTGCCCGAGCTCGCCACCGAGGACTGCCCCGACGACACCATCACGCTGGAGCAGGTGACGGTGAGCACGCCGGACGGCCGCGAACTCATCGCGCCGCTGGATCTGTGCCTGTACCCGGGCGAGGCCCTGGTGGTCACCGGGCCGTCCGGCAGCGGAAAGACGACCCTGCTGCGCAGCCTCGCCAAGCTGTGGCCCTTCTGCCACGGCGCCATGCACTTCCCGATGGAGGAGAACGAGACGCTGTTCCTGTCGCAGCTCCCATATGTGCCACTGGGTGATCTGCGCGCGGTGGTGTCCTACCCGAGCAAAGTGGGCGCCCACACCGACGAGCAGCTGCAGGAGGTCCTGCGCAAGGTCGCACTGCCGCACCTGGCGAACCGCCTCGACGAGGTCGACGACTGGGCCAAGGTCCTCTCGCCCGGCGAGCAGCAGCGCGTCGCCTTCGCCCGCGTGCTGCTGACCCGGCCCAAGGCCGTGTTCTTCGACGAGTCCACCTCGGCACTCGACGAAGGCCTGGAAATGATGCTGTACCAACTGGTTCGGAACGAACTGCCCGACACCACCGTGGTCAGCGTCAGCCACCGCAGCACCGTCGAACAGCACCACCAGCAGGAGCTGGAGCTGCTGGGCGACGGCAACTGGCGGCTCACCCGGATCGAAGACGACGGCGTGCCCGCCCCCGTCTGATCACCGCGTGGCGGCGTGGGTTCCGGCCCGGCGGCCGAAGAACGACCCTTCGCCCAGCTGGGTCCCGCTGGCATAGCCCTTGCCGTCCTGCGCGATGTTCGATGCGCAGGCACCCGCCGCGTACAGGCCCGGCACGGCGGTGCCGTCCGCGCGCAGCACTTCGCCGTCGATGCTGACCGACAGCCCGCCCATGGTGAATCCGGAGTACAGGGCCCGGCCGAGGGACAGGTCGAAGGCTGCCCACGGCCCGTTGTCCTGGGCCGCAACATAATCCGGCTGCTTGTGGAAGTCGGGGTCGGCGCCGGCCGCGGCGTTGGCGTTGTACCGCTCCAGTGTCGCCGCCAGGTTGCCGGCCGGAATGCCCAGCGCCTCTTCCATTTCCGCGATCGTCTCCCAGCCGTCGATGAACCGGATCAGCGGCATCGCCGGCATCTCGGTGTGCGCTTCGTCGACGATCAGGTAGGCCACCTGGTCGGGCTGCTCGAGAACGAAAGCCGATGTGCGCGAATGGTAGGAGTCCTCGTTGACGAAGCGCTGGCCGTTCTGGTTGACGATGACGCCGGTGAGCAGGATTTCCGGCGGGTAGGCGGCGGCGGTGATGAACAACTGGTCCAGGTTCTTGGCGACGCCGCCGGCGGACACGCCGAGCTTGATGCCCAGCCCGTCGTCGTTCGGGTTGCCCAGGATGTAGGGCTCGACTTCGCCGTGGTGCTTGGTCTTTCGCTTCTGGCCCAGCGCCGGCGTGTGCTCGGCCACCATCTCGGGGTTCATCGCGAAACCGCCCGCGGCGATGATCACCGCACCGGCCTTGACGGTGCCCGTCACGCCGAAGTTCTTCCATGCCACCCCGGCGACGGCACCGGTGTCGTCGAGCACGAGGTTCGTCGCGCCGGTCTCGTAGCGCATCTCGACGCCGAGTTCGTCGGCGCGCTTCAGCAGCAGCTTGATGACCATGTCGGCGCCGCCCAGTTCGCCCGGCACCGGCACCGAGTGGCCGCGGGGTGCCGGCTTGGCCTGTTCGCAGAACGGCCACACCTTCTCATTGCCGGTGTAGGACAGGCCCTCGGTGCCCGGCGGCACCACCACCTTGCCCGGGTAATAGCTGCGCTCGAACTGAAAACCCAAGTCCTCCAACCAGTTGAAGTGCTCGACGCTGCCGTCGCAGTAAGCCCGGATCTTGGCGTGCTCGGGGTCGTGGGCGACGGCGACCAGGTACTTGTACATCTCGTCGGGACTGTCGTCGTGGCCGGTGGCCTGCTGCACCGCCGTGCCGCCACCCAGGTAGAAGTGGCCGCCGGCCATGGACGTCGTGCCGCCGGCACCGGCCGCCTTCTCCAGCACCAGGACCTTGGCGCCCGCGGCGGCGGCGCTGACCGCGGCACAGCCACCGGCGATACCGAAGCCGATCACGACGACGTCGGCCTCGTCGGACCATTCGGTGACGTCGGCGGCGTTGACGGTCTCGGGAACTGTTTGCATCGTCTCTCCTGGGCCGGTCTCGGTGGTGTCCAGGTCGGTCGATTCAGGAAACCTGGACACGTGTCTGATCAGTGATCGACTAGACAATAACGTCGAGACGGGACCATGGCTAGAACGTGTTCTAGTTCGCTATCCGTTTCCGTCGGCACCCAGGTAGGCCGCGATACACCGGGCCGACGCGGCGCGCGCCTGCTCAGGGTCGGCGCCACCGGCGATATCCGCCGCGCACCAGGCCGCGCCGGATTCGCGGGTGAACCGGCGGCCCTCGTCGCTGACGGTCCACTGCGGGCCGAACGACGGATCGATGTCCTGCCCCGTCGAGGTGTGGATGGCCAGCCCGAGAAGCGCGCCGTCCCAGCCCATACCCACGGCACTGGGGCCGTACTGCGCCCAGAACTCGTCGTCGTCGGCCGGGGCGATGTGGTCGAGCTCGAGACGCGCCGAGCCGTCGCCCCCGTCGACGATGCGCAGCTCGATCCAGCTGGTCTGCCCGTTGCACTCCCAGGTGGCCGTGAAGGTGTGCGGCGGATCGCACGTCAACACGGTGCCGCCGGCGTTCCCCTCGATCTGGAACGTGCCGCCGACCACGAGGTCGCCGGTGATCGGCAGGAACCATCGCGGAATCCGCTCCCGATTGGTACACGCGTCCCACAGGTCGGCGCCATCGGTCGGGTAGGTCTGACTGATCGTGACGACGCGGACTTCGCCCGCCTGCCACGTGCGCGTGCCGACCGTGCGTTGTACGGCGTTGATCTGTGCGGTGACGTCGATCATCACTCCCCCTTGCGGTTGCGTTTTCCGCGCGCCACTTCGGTGGCCAGCGCGTCCAGATGCGGTTGCCAGAACCGGCGGAAGCCGGCCAGCCAGTTGTCGATGTCCTGCATACCCCGGCCGTCCACGGCGTACAGCCGTCGTTGACCGTCCGGGCGCACGCTGGCAAAACCGTTGTCGCGCAAGACCTTCAGATGCTGCGACACCGCCGGTTGACTGATCGAGAACTCGGCTTGGATCGTCGCTCCGATGGCGCCCGCGGTCAGTTCACCGTGCGCCAGCAGTTCCAGGATCCGTCGGCGAACCGGGTCCCCCAGGACATCGAAGGCGTGCACATCGCAAAGTTATAGTCACGACTTATATAAGTCAAGAGTTACACATCTGGGCGTGACGCAGAAACCACGTTCGCGCCCACAGCGCAGGATCGACGCGGGCCGCGCCCCCGGTCAGTTGCCGGCGGCGGCCTGCTGCACGACGCCGTCGCCCGTCTGCTGGTCGGTCGCACTCCACGACACCGCCGCCGGGAAATGCCCCCACGTGCTGTTGAAGACGCCGACGAGGACGGCCCGGTTGTCCGGCATGATGGTGTAGACCGGTCCGCCGGAGTCGCCCTTCTGGCTGACGATGCCGTTGGACATGGTGAACCAACCGTTGTTCACCGCGTCGACGGTGCCGCACGTCTCACCGGTGACGACACCGAAGTGGCAGACGGGTGCACCGCGCTGCGGATTCACCGCGGGGTCGGTGACCAGCATCCGCCCGCCAGGCAGGATGTTGTTCACCATGACGTCGCCGGCGATGTTGATGGACTCCCAGTCGGAGATCTGGTGGTCGGTCGCGATGGTGGCGCCGTCCGGTGTGTTGTCCCGGAACGTGATCATGGTGCCGATGAAGCGGCCGTCCTTGTCGGTCACCGGGCCGTTGCCGCGGCAGTGACCTGCGGTGTAGCCGGTCCGCGCGACCGGGTCCACGTAACCTAGCGTGCAGCGCGTGGTGCCCTGGTGAATCTCCATACCCGGGTAGACGAGCACTCCGGGATCAGCCGACGCGACCGGCGCCGGGCCACCCACAGCGAGCATCGGAACTGCGACCGCGGCTACTGCCACGGCCCGCAAACCCCCCACAAACATGACTTGCTCCCATCACCTCGGGACGGACGTCGCGCCAGCCTACCCCGCAAACCCCAACCCGGGACGGGAAAGGCCCCGCCGTGGGCGACCCGCGGCCGCCCCGCACCAGCAAACAAACTGCCCCTCGAACCGGGCGTTGAAACGCGTTGGCGGCCCGGATCTTTCGATCCGGGCCGCCAACGTCCGTCCAGGTCAGGGAATGGTCAGTAGCTGACCGGGCTGGATCAGGTCCGGGTTGTCGATACCGCTGGCACCGGCGATCTCCGGGTAGCGGTTGCCGTCGCCGTAGAACTGCTCGGCGATGGCCCACAGGGTGTCACCCGACTGCACGGTGTAGGTGCGCGGCGCCGGCGCCTCGGGCACCGGGGCGGGCTCGGGTTCGGGAGCGACCTCGGCGACCGGCTCGGCCGCCACCTCGGGCTCGGGTGCGGGCGCGGGCTCCGGAGCCGCCTCGACCGGCGCCGGGGGCACCTCGTCGGTGTGGGTCTCGGACGACCACTTGGCGTCATCGCCGCTGTAGAGCACGAGGTTGCGATCGTCCTGTAGCACGAGACGGACGTTGTCGGCGCCGGCGGTCTGGCTGGCCCACACCGGCTTGTCCGGCGTGTACAGCACGAAGTTGCCGTCCTCCTGCACCTCGGCGCGCTTGACGTCCTGGCCGTCGGTGGCGGTGGCCCACACGGACTGCTCCCCTGCGTACAGCACCAGGTTGCCGTCGTCCTGCAGCACCAGGCGGTACGCACCGTTGTTCGACGTCAGCGACTGGCCGACCTCGAGCTTCTCGCCCTTCTGAAGTGTGTCACCCATGAAAGTACAGCTCCTTTGGTTCGATTCACCCCTGTCGAGCAACGACAGTACCGACGGTTCCGGGGAACGCCAGTGTTTGCGCTCGCTGAAATCAAAACAGTTGGCGAACAATGAGTTATCGCGAAGGAATCACAGCGTTCTGTCAGCGCTGACGCCCCTGTCAGTGAACCGGCGCGGCCTCCGGTCCCGCCGGCTGCCATCCCGGCGGGCCGAAGACGTAGCCCATTCGGTCACCGAACCCGTTGGCCTGGCGCACATCTCGGATAATCGACGCATACTCGTGCGTCTGAAGTTTCCAGATGTTGTACGTGCCAACAGGTTTGGTCAATCCATAGTTCGGCCGCGCGGTCTCCGGCGTGAAGCTGCCGAACATCCGGTCCCAGATGATCAGGATGCCGCCGTAGTTCTTGTCGAGGTATTGCCGGTCCCGGCCGTGGTGCACGCGGTGGTGCGACGGCGTGTTGAAAATGTATTCGATTGGCCGCCAGAGCTTTCCGATGCGTTCGGTGTGAATCCAGTACTGGTACACCAGGTTCAGCGAGAAGCTGGCGAACACGATCCACGGCGGCACGCCCAGCGCCGGCAGTACCGCCTTCATCGCCAGGTCGCCGGAGGGATTCCACTTCTGCCGCAGTGCGGTGGACAGATTGAAGTACTCGCTGGAATGGTGCGCCTGGTGCGTGGCCCAGAACAGCCGCACCCGGTGGGCCATGCGGTGGTAGGTGTAATAGATCAGGTCGACGCCGAGGATCGCGATCACCCACGTGTACCAGGCGTCACCCGGCAGGTGCCACGGCGCGACGTACACATACAGCGCCGCGTAGCCGACCAGCGCGAGGAAGTTCAGTACACCGCTGGTGAACAGCGACACCGCGCCCATCCAGATGCTGGCCCAGGCATCGGCGCGCAGGTAGGCGCCCGACGGCGGCCGCTGTTCGTCGTACGCCAGCTTGCGGGCCGCGCCCCACTCCAGCAGGAGCGCCACCACGAAGAACGGAATGGCGTACGACACCGGGTCGTGCAGCATCGTCGGCAGCACGTCGGACAGCAGATCGGAACTCACGTCGACACCTCCGGGCGCAGCGTATCCGGGCACGCACCGTCCGCCGGCCGGAAATGCGCCCGCACCCTCCACTCAGCTCCCATCGTGCTCCGAATCGCGGCAAGATGGCGCGCATGACTGATCGCACCGCGTCGCTCGTCGAGCTCGCCCGACGCCACGGTGTGGCCACCGAGTACCTGGACTGGAGCGGCACGCAACACGCAGTCGCCGCGTCCACGCTGGTCGCCGTGCTCGCGGCGCTCGGCGTACCGGCCGATTCCGAGGACGCCCGCGCGGCGGCCCTGGCCGACCACGAGCGCGCGTACTGGCAGCGCGCCCTGTCCCCCACCATCGTCGCCCGGACCGGTCAGCCGTCGAGCTTCTGGGTGCATGTCACCCACGGCGCGCCCGTCGGCGTGTGGATCCGGTTGGAGGACGGTTCGGTGCGGGCCGGGCTGCGCCAGCTGGAGAACAACCGGCCGCCCTTCGATCTCGATGGTCGCCTGGTCGGCGAGGCGAGCTTCGAACTGCCCGCCGATCTTCCGCTGGGCTATCACCGGCTGCACGTCCAGGCCGGCGCCGCCGCGGACGCCGATGCCGTCCTGATCGTCACCCCCGATGCGCTGACGTTGCCGAGCCGCCTGGGCAGCGGCCGGGCCTGGGGCCTGGCCACCCAGCTCTACAGTGTGCGGTCGCGGGAGTCCTGGGGTACCGGCGATCTCACCGACCTCACCGACCTCGCCGTGTGGTCGGCCACCCGGCACCAGGCCGACTTCATCCTGGTGAACCCGTTGCACGCCGCCGGCCCGGTGGCCCCGATGGAGCCGTCGCCGTATCTGCCGACGTCGCGCCAGTTCGCCAACCCGCTCTACTTGCGCGTGCAGGCCGTTCCCGAGTACACCGCCGTCCGCACCCCGGCCACGCTGCGCAAAGCCCGCGCCGACGCCCAGTCCCGCGCCGACAAGAACGAGTTCATCGATCGCGACGCCGCGTGGAAGTCCAAGCGCAATGCGCTCAAGGAGGTGTACCGGGCCCACCGCTCGGCGGGGCGAGCCGTCGCGTACGACGGCTACCGGCAACGGACCGGCCGCACGCTCGACGACTTCGCGACGTGGTGCGTGCTGGCCGAGAAGCACGGCGACGACTGGCGCGACTGGCCGGCGGAGTTTCAGCACCCGGACCATCCGGCGGTGCGGGCGTTCGCCGAAAAGCACAGCAGCCGTATCGATTTCCATCGGTGGCTGCAGTGGCAACTCGATGACCAGCTGACCGCCGCGCAGGCCACCGCGGTGCAGGCGGGGATGTCCCTCGGCATCGTCCACGATCTGGCGGTCGGCGTGCACCCGGGCGGCGCCGACGCCTGGGCCCTGCAGGACGTGCTGGCCACCGGGGTGTCGGCGGGGGCGCCGCCGGACGAGTTCAATCAGCTCGGACAGGACTGGTCGCAACCGCCGTGGCGTCCGGATGAGCTGGTGGAGCGCGCCTACGAGCCGTTCCGCGCCGTGGTCCGGGCCGTGCTGCGGCACGCGGGCGGTGTCCGCATCGACCACATCATCGGCCTGTTCCGGCTGTGGTGGATTCCGGACGGTGCGACGCCGGTCGACGGCACCTACGTCCACTACGACCACGAGGCGATGATCGGCATCGTGGCGCTGGAGGCGCAGCGGGCCGGCGCGGTGGTGGTCGGCGAGGATCTGGGCACCGTCGAACCATGGGTTCGCGACTACCTGCACGACCGCGGTCTGCTCGGCACCTCGATCCTGTGGTTCGAGGCCGACCAGGACGGCGGACCACTGCCAGCGCCGCGGTGGCGCGAATACTGCCTGTCGGCGGTGACGACGCATGACCTGCCACCGACGGCGGGTTACCTGGCCGGCGCGCATCTGCGGCTGCGCCGCGATCTCGGCCTGCTGACCCGCCCTTACAAAGAAGAGGTCGCGGCCGACCGCGCCGATCAGCAGCGCTGGCTGGACGTCCTGCGCGCGGCGGGGTTGTTGCCGCCGAACGCCCCGGATGCGATCGACCCCGAGCAGACCGTCCTCGCCCTGTACCGCTATCTCACCCGCACCCCGTCGCGGCTCCTGGCGCTGGCGCTGCCCGATGCCGTCGGTGACGTGCGGACCCAGAATCAGCCGGGCACCACCGACGAATATCCGAACTGGCGGGTCCCGCTGGCGGGTCCGGACGGCCGGAAGATCCTCCTCGAAGACCTGTTTTCCGATGCTCGTGCGGCCGCGTTGGCGCAGGTGATGGCCGACGCGGTGACACCGGGATTGAGTTGATTCGAGTTTCTCCACCCCGCCATCTGCGCTATCTTCGCTGTACTCGAGGAGGTCAGGTGAAGAAGCTGAAGATGCTGACGGCAGGCGCCGTGGCAGCAGGTGCGGTGGCGGTGGGTGCCACCGCGATGTTCGGCTCGTCGGTGGCCGCGTCGGATCCGGGCGGTTCGAGCTCGATGAACGTGGTGGGCGAGTCCTACGCCCGCGCCGTCTCGATTCTCAAGAGCCAGGGTGTGCGGGCCACGTTCGGCGGCTCGGTCGGCAGCGATGTGCCGCAGGCGCAGTGCATCGTCGATCAGGAGAAGATGGGCAGCCACGGCCGCGTCATCCTCATGCTGAACTGCACCACCAAGGCCGTCGAGAACGCCTCCGCCGGCGCGCCGGCGGCCGGTGGCGGCGCTCCCGCCGGGGCGCCCGGTGCTCCGCAGGGCCCGCACGTCGGCGCCAACGGCGTGACGACCGTGCAGGCGACGCCTGTCGGCCCGCAGCCGGGCATGTCGGTCCCCGGTATGTAACTTTTGCCGAGACGGCATTCCAGCAGGTCAAGACACAGTTTCTGGCTGCTGGGATGCCGTTTCGTCGTCTCACGGCAAAACCCAGTACCGCCGTTCCCACATAAAACGATTACACTGAGTCCACTCGCAACGATGCTTGAGGATCCGGAGGTAGCTGTTCCATGCTGCGACCACAACGTTTCGCCCATGAGGTAGACCCGGGTCCGGTGCAGATCCAGGCCCGCAACGTGGCTTTCGAGACCGCGGACAAGCCGATGTCCTGGATTCCCGGCCACCCTGTCGCCTCCCATGTGGTGAACCTGCTGAACATCCTGCTTCCGGCGGGTGAGCGCTGGTTCATCGAGACGTTCAACGAGGCGCTGCCGCTCATCAAGGATCCGAAGCTCGCCGACGACGTCCGCGGCTTCATCGGCCAGGAGGCCATGCACGCCGAGGCCCACGACACCGTCATGAACGACTACCTGGTGCGCAGTGGCATGAATGTCACGCCGTTGCTCGATCAGGTCGAGTTCGTCTTCGAAGAGATCCTCGCTCCGGCCAAGACGGACGACCCGCGCCGCAAGATGAACAACCTCATCGAGCGGCTGTGGTTCATCGCGGCCGTCGAGCACTACACCGCGGTGCTCGGCGACTTCGTCTTGAACTGCACGTGGGACAACTACGACGCCGACCCCGTGATGGTCGACCTGTTCCGCTGGCACGGCGCCGAGGAGGTCGAGCACCGCTCGGTGGCCCACGAGGTCGCCGTGTACTTCCGCAACAGCTACTTCGACCGCATCCGCGCCATGAGCGTGGTGGCGGTCCTGATGTACGTGTTCTTCCAGCGCGGCATGCGGTTCCTGGTCAAGAGCGACCCGCAGCTCAAGCTCGGCTGGTGGAAGTCGCAGCGCCTGCGGATGCGCGACTCGAAGCTGGGGCTCCTGCCTAAGTACCGGAACCTGCTGCTGACCCAGACGCTGGTGTACTTCAAACCGAACTACAGCCCGGAAGACATGGGCTCGACCGCGCAGGCCGTGGCGTATCTGGCCGCCTCGCCCGCTGCCCGCGCCGCACACCTGTGAGGGCGCGCCGCTTCCGGTCACGTCTGGCGCCGCCCAGCGTGATGGGCCTGTTGCCGCACGACCTGCTGGTGACCGTGGCCGACGCCGTCGTCAGCAGCACGTTCTGGGTGTCGACGCGGGTGCGCAAGCCCCCGGTACCGGCCGTCGTCGAGCGCACCATCGCGCTGAAGATCGCCGGCCGTGAGGTCGTCGCGCACGACCAGGACGTGGTGGCGTTGACGTTCGTCAGCGCCGACGGGTCGGAACTTCCCCGCTGGCACCCGGGTTCACATCTCGACATCCACCTGCCCAGCGGTCTGGTCCGCCAGTACTCGCTGTGCGGCGATCCCGACGAGCAGGGCGCCTACCGAATTGCCGTGCGGCGCATACCCGATGGCGGCGGTGGCTCCATCGAGGCGCACCAGCTGGCGGTCGGGGACGTGATCACCACCAACGGACCGCGCAACGCCTTCCCGCTGGCGGTGCCCGGCTTCGGGTCGCCGACCCGAACGCTGCGGTTCATCGCCGGCGGTATCGGTATCACGCCTATCCTGCCCATGCTGGCGCGCGCCGAACAGTTCGGCATCGACTGGTCGATGCTGTACGTCGGCCGCAGCCGCGACAGCCTGCCGTTCCTGGACGAGCTGATGCGATTCGGCGACAAGGTGCAGATCCGCACCGACGACGTCGACGGCCTGCCGACGGCCGACGATCTGCTGGGCGACTGCCGGCCGGGCACCTCGGTGTACACGTGCGGCCCGGCGCCGATGCTCAATGCGATCCGTACCCGGCTGGTCGGGGCGGACGACATCGAGCTGCACTTCGAGCGCTTCGCCGCGCCTCCGGTGACCGATGGCCAGGAGTTCAAGGTCGAGGTCGCCTCGACGGGCCAGACCGTTGCCGTCGCGGCCGACGAGACGTTGCTGACGGCGCTGATCAAAGCCGGTGTGCACGCACCGTATTCGTGCCAGCAGGGCTTCTGCGGCACGTGCCGGGTGAAGGTGCTCGCCGGTGCCGTCGACCACCGGGACGGCCTGCTGACCGAGACCGAACGCGAGGCCGGTCAGGCACTGATCTGTGTGTCGCGCGCGCAGGGCGACGGACCGCTGACCCTGGACCTCTAGCCGTCCGGTTTACGATGCCCCAATGCCAATGGCCGAGGGGACCGATTTCGCGGGCTACACCATCGTCCGGTGCCTGGGTTCCGGTGGCATGGGCGAGGTCTATGTCGCCCAGCATCCGCGACTGCCCAGGCAGGACGCGCTCAAGGTGCTGCGTCCCGAGATGTCCACGAATCAGGAGTTCCGCGAGCGGTTCCTGCGTGAGGCGGACCTGACCGCTGCGTTGTCGCATCCGAACATCGTCGGGGTGTACGACCGCGGCGAGTTCGACGGCCAGTTGTGGATCTCGATGGAGTACGTCGACGGCATCGACGTCAGCCGCCTGCTGCGCGGCGCCGGCGGCGTATCCGACGACCAGGCGGTCGCGATCATCAGCGCCGTCGCCGACGCGCTCGACTACGCGCACCAGCACCATCTGCTGCACCGCGACGTCAAGCCGGCCAACATCCTGATCAGCGACACCGATCCGGCGAGCCGGCGAATCAAGTTGGCCGACTTCGGCATTGCGCGGTGCGCCAACGACTCCGCCGGGCTGACCGCGACGAACATGACCGTCGGCACCGTGTTCTATGCCGCTCCGGAGCAGCTGACCGGCAGCGTCATCGACGGCCGCGCCGACCAATATGCGTTGGCGGCCACCGCTTTTCAGCTCTTCACCGGGTCACCACCGTTCGAGAACTCCAATGCCGCGGTGATCATCGGCAAGCACCTCAGCGCTCCCCCGCCGTCGCTCTCACAAAGCCGGCCCGATCTCGCCGCCCTGGACCCGGTACTGGCCAAGGCACTCGCCAAGGATCCCAAGGACCGGTTCGACAAGTGCGCCGATTTCGCCCGCGCCCTTCAGCACGGGCTGGGCGTGACGGGCGCGGATGCCACCATTTTGGCTCCCGCGGCGGCGGACCGGACGCAGGTCCTCCAGCCGGACAAATCCACGCGGTCCCGCCGGTCGCTGATCCTGCCCGTCGTGCTCACGGTGCTGCTGATCGCCGCACTGGTCTTCGCGGCCATCGAGTTCACCCGCGCCAAGGATGAACAGCCGGCACCGCCGCGTCCCGCAGCGACGACCACCACGGCTCCCCCGGCGACCACCACACCGTCGACCACCGAGGCGCCACCGAGCCCGACATCGGCCGTCGCGCCCACCGAGCCTCCCGCGGAACCGACCGAGGCGACGATCACCAGCACGGTCACGGTCGAGACCACCACGGCCGCGCCGCCGACCACCCCGGCCACCACCGAAGCGCCTGCGCCAGAACAGGAGACGCCGATCCGCGAATGCATGGACCGGACCGGGATGACACGGCTGCAGTGCTGGGAAGAGATTCGCCGCAGCGAGCGGAGGCGCTGATGTCACCCAAGTTCGCCGTGGTCGCGCCGGTCGCGGCCGGAGTCACCGCCGATCCGGTCTGGATGACGCAGTTCGCCCGCCACCTGGAGAGCTGTGGCTTCGAATCCATTGTGGCCGTGGAACATACGGTACTGCTCACCGAGTACTCGAGCGTGTATCCCTACGAAGCCTCGGGCCGCGTGGAGATTCCCGCCGACTGTGCGGTCCCGGATCCACTGGAGTTGCTGGCGTTCCTCGCCGGGCAGACGAGCACACTGGGCCTGGCGACGGGCGTGCTGGTGCTGCCCAACCACCACCCGGTGGTGTTGGCCAAGCGCGTCGCCACCTTGAACGCCTTGTCCGGCGGTCGTGTCCGCCTGGCCGTCGGCATGGGCTGGCTGCGCGAGGAGATCGAGGCGTGCGGGGCCCCGTTCGACGCCCGTGGCCGCCGCGCCGACGAGCAGATCGACGTATTGCGGCTGCTGTGGTCGGATCAGCCGGACGGCGCCACCCATTCCGGCGAGTTCTTCGAATTCGCCCATGCCGCTTGCTATCCCAAGCCGGTTTCGCAGATCCCGATCCACATCGGCGGGCACAGCCGGGCCGCGGCCCGCCGGGCCGGCCAGCGCGGTGACGGTTTGCAGCCGCTCGGCGTCGCCGGCGCGGAACTGTCGGCGTTGATCGCGCTGATGCGGGAGTCGGCCGAGCGGGCCGGCCGGGACCCCGACGCCCTCGAACTCTCCCTCGGACACCTGGTGCCCAAGGTCGACGCCGATCGCGCCGGCCGGCTCGCGGAGCTCGGCGCCGACCGCATCGTGCTAGCGATGCCGCCCGTCACCGACATCGACGAGGCCAAGGACATGTTGTCGGCGTGCGCCGAACGGCTCGGGCTCACGCCGTGCCGCTGACCGTGGCCGACCGGCTGGCGCTGACCGACCTGGTGCACCGTTACGCCGCGGCCGTCGACGACCGCCGGTTCGACGATGTCGTCGAACTCTTCACCAGCACAGCGGAATTGGTCCTCCCGGACCCGCCCCGATCGCTGGACCCGATACGGCCCGAGCACGGGCCAGACGGGGTCCGGGCCGCGATGGCCGCCCTGTCTAGCGTCGCCCGCACCCAGCACGAGATCGTCGGCGAGGTCTACACCGACGCCGTGGACCACGCTCGTGGCCGCATCACGTGCGTCGCCCACCACTGGACCCGCGGCGCCGACTCGGACGTCACCGATCTGGTGTGGCACCTGCGGTACGACGACGAGTACGCCCCGACCGGCGACGGCTGGCGCATCCGGCGCCGCGCCCTGACGCTCAACGCCATCGAGACCCGGCCCGTCCGCCGCCTCAGGGACTAGCCGTCGTCTACGTCGGCTGCGCCACGATCAGCAGCGTGTCTCCGCCGACCTGCACGCCGCCGTCGCCGATCACCGCCGCCAGCCGAGCCCGCAGCTCGGCGGCCCGGTCGGCGGGCAGCACCAGGTGGTTGGAGTAGGTGAACACGAGGTCCAGCCACTGCTCGCGGGTGTACTGCTCACCGCGGGCGTAGGTCAGCTGCTGCACGGCGAATCCGGCGGTCTCCAGGTCGGCCACCACGTCGGCGCTGTCCATGCCCGAGCCGGTCCCGCCGGTGGGGGTCCCGGTCACCAAAGGTGAAGCGGCATCGAGGAAGTCGCGGTACACCTCCGCGAAATCCTGGCGCGACGGCTGCACCGGGAACAGCCGGTTCCACGCCAGCGCCAGCCGGCCGCCCGGGGCGAGCAACCGGCGGATCTTCGGCAGCGCCGCCGCCGGGTCGACCCAGTGGAACGACTGGGCGAACAGGACCACGTCGAAGGTCCGGCCGGCGTCGTCCCAGTCCTCGAAAGTCGCCACCTCGACGGTGACGCCGTGCTCGGCGGCGATCTCGGCCATTCTCGGATCCGGTTCCAGCGCAACCAGTTCCGCCCCGCGGGCGATCAGCTGCCGGGACGCGATCCCGGTCCCGGCGCCGACGTCGAGCACCCGGACCGAACCGGTCCCGACCAGTTCGTCGAGCATGGCCTCCGGGTAGCGGGGCCGGTGCCGGTCATACGACCGGGCGGCACCGCCGAACGAATCAGCTCGGTCACGCTGCCGGTACAGCTCATCAGACTCAGCCACGACTCGACGCTACCGGGAGCCCGTTCCCCGGATGCCGAGTGGTGCACCGGCGGCAGCTACGGGCATGCTGGACCCCATGACGCGTCCGCCGCGCCGGTGGGACCCGCTCCGGCCGCTCGATCTGTTCACCTCGGTGGTGTCGACCGCCGCGGTGCTGCCGGTGAGCACCGGGGCGGCCGCGGCCTATCGGACGGCGTTGCTGACGGTGCGGCCGCTGGTGATCGGGCGCCGGATCACCGTCCGCATGAACACCAGCGACCTGGCCTTTACCGTGACCAAGTTCGATTCCCGGTGGGATGCCGGCATCTTCGCCGTCGGCCACATCGGCACGGTCAACATCGCCGCGGACAAGGTGAAATGGGCGGGAACCGAACTGAATTCGGTCTCGGCGAAGCTGAACAACCTGCACATCCGGCCCTCGGTGCCACCGATGCTGGCCGCCACCCCCGTCGAGGTGACGGTGGAGGTGCCGTCCGACTCGCTCGACGAGCTGATCCGGGCCGCCGAACCGCGCGTCAGCACCGAGATCGGCGACGACGGGGTCGCCCGAATCCGGTTGTCGCGCTTCCGCTCCGGGGCCATCGAGGTCGATCCCCACCTGCACGGCAACACGCTATGGCTCAAGCCCCGTGGCCTGACGCTGGGCGCCGCCCGGGTGCCGGTGCCCGGCCTCGCCCCGGCGTACCCGGTGCGGCTGCCCGAGCTGCCGTACGGCATGACCCTGACCTCGGTGGAAGTCGGTCCGGGCGTCGTACGTGTCGGTGCGACACTGCCGGAATGGCGGTTCGACCTGCCGCGCGCCGTCCTGGACGAGCTGATCAACCAACTCAGTGTGGTGGGCCGCCCGCTCGACGTGATCTGGCCGGGCTGATCCGCTGCGCTGAAGATCCGCCGATCCTTCATTACAGTCACGGTCGTGACCATCGGCTACTCCCGATACGTCGCGCTCGGCGACAGCCAGACCGAGGGCCTGTTGGATGGCGACGACAACACCGGCATCCAGGGTTTCGCCGACCGCCTGGCCTGGCGACTCAACGCATTACAGCCTGGACTCCAGTACGCGAACCTCGCGGTGCGGGGCCGCCGCATCAGTGACGTACTGGACCGGCAACTGCCGCTGGCCCGGGACATGAACCCCGACCTGATCACCAGCTGCATCGGGATGAACGACGTCACCCGGCCGGTGCGCAGCTTCGACAAGGCGCTGGAGGACATGCGCCGTGTGCACACCGAACTCGCCGCCACCGGCGCGACCGTGGTCACGACGACGTTTCCCGACATCGCCCGCATCCTGCCGGTGGGACGGGTGCTCAGCGGCCGGCTGCGCCGCATCAATGAGGTGATCCGGGCCGACTCGACCCGTTTCGGCTTCCGGCTGGTCGACCTGTCGACGGCCACCTCGATGCTGGACCCCGCGACCTGGGCCGTCGACCGGGTGCACGGCTCCCCGCACGGCCATCAACTGTTCGCCGACGCCGCCGCCGAGGCGCTGGAGTTGCCCGGAAGTGATCACCGCTGGGCCGAGGTCGAGGGTGAACTCGTGCTGCCGCGACTGCGCGAGCGCATGTATTCGCAGCTGATGTGGGCCCAGAACATGCTGATGCCGTGGGTGTGGCGGCACACGCTGGGCAGTTCTCGAGGTAAGGGGCTCGAGCCGAAGCGCCCGGTGCTGGCGCCGCTCGACGCCAGCCCGGCGTTATCCGAGGCCGAGTAGCCCGAGCGGCAGCGGCGATTCACCGCGTCCGAGCGCACCGACGACGCCCGGGCAGAACGACGAGATCGCGAAGCCGGTGAACATCGTGGCCGGGCCCAGCGACATGCCCGAGGTGTCGGCGACCTTGGCCGCCGCGTCGGCCAGGGTCTGGCCGGGCTGCGCGAGCATCGGGCACACCGACTGGCCCAGCGCGACCGGATCAGACCCGTTCGGCAGCATCATGTCGGCGTTGCTGAGCGCGTTGTTGAAGGCATCGACGCCCGCATCGGCGCTGGCCGGAGCGGCCGCGACGAGGCTGCCCACGATTCCGACGGTGGTAGCTGCAATTGCGATGGCGGCGCCGAATGTGCTCTTCATGATGTCCTCATCATAGGGGAAGCAGGTTGCCGCTACCGCCTCGCGGCCGTCTCAGACGCCCGTCCAGGCGCTCGCAATCCGGGTTCCGATGTCGATGACCTTGGCATCTGCGCTGTTGATCTCGCCTGCCACATGCTGGGCGATGAAGCGCCGGATCTCGCCGTCGACGTTGGCAACGATGCGCAACAGCTCCGCCCGGATCGATGACGACGTGACGTGGATGGCGATGTCCGACGACCGTGGCGTCTTGACGTCGATGACGAGGAGCAGCGGGTGGGCGGCCCGCGCGGTCGCGGTCAGGTTGATCTCGCCGAACACCATGAACCGGGGCCGGTCGATGCGCAGGTCCAGCGTCATGTCGATTTCCAGCGGGATGCGGATTGCGAAGGTGATTTCTTCACCGAGCGTCCTGGCCACCACGGGGTGCTTGATCTGCACGCGCGCGGTGACCTTCGCGAGCCCGCCGGGGCCCTGGGCGATGGGACCCATGTCGAAGGCTTCACCGGCGATGCCGCCGATCGCGTCCGCGACACGTTCCTCGCTGACCGCGACCTCGAAGAATCGTCGACCGAATTCCTCGTAGGACATGTATTCGTGTTGTGGTTGCACTGGCATGGTGTGACTACGTTCTCATGTCGGGGACGGAAGCAGCGGCAACTGGCGGCTTCATTCGGCAAAGAGTCGCAGGCCGATGATGCCCCGGCCCCCGATACCCAGCTCCGCGATGACCACACCGCGGTAGCCGTCCCGTCGGACGCCGGCCAGGACGTACCGGCCTGCGGCAATGACCTTCTGCACGCGCGTTCCGGCGAGCTCTTCGACCAGTTCGGACACGCTGAGCCGGGCGTCAGGGCCGCGGGTGATCTGCACCGGCTCACTGAGCCGGCGCTTGACCGCCAGCTCGTCGCCCGTCGCGGCGTCGGCCAGCAGCCCCGTCAACGCACGCTTTGCTCTTGTCCCTCCGGTGCGCAGCCCGCCGAGAAAGCCCACCGCGCCGCCGGGGCCCTGGTTGCGCAACAGCGCCGCCGAGAGCCCCAAACCCGCAGGCAGCGCCGCGGCGCCGCACCGGACGAACTGCACGACCATGCCCGGCAGCTCCCAAAATGCTTGCAGCCGAGAAATTTTCAGCGACGCGTCGGAGCCCTCTGCCACCACGTCGTACTGCAGATAGACCGGGATGCGCAGCTGCACCTGGGTGCCCATGTGCACTTCGAGCTCGAGGTCACGCACGACGGTGTTGCCGAGCACGATGTCGGCGTCGCGGTGGAACACGATGGTGCGCGGCCCGATGAAGGTGTCGTAGAACTGTGCGATGGCGCGGTGACCGACGTGCGGCCGGGAACCGACAGGGTCCTCGACGCGTCCGTCGGCGCTGAACAGATCCACCCAGGCAGCCTTGTCGTGCGCTGCCGTGGCGGCGGGCGAGCGCTCGACGGTGGCCAGGAGGTCGTCGCGGGTCGGCGATTGTGGTACCGGCATGTCTCCATCGTCCACCACCGCCGAGTTCGGCTGCGAGGGGATGGCCTGCCGGATCGTCGTGGCAGATGTCGCCGATGTCGCGCACACTGGTCGGTATGAGCAACAACGGCCCGTTCGGCATCGATCCGGAAGAGTTCGATCGCGTCCTGCGCGAGACGGGCGAGGGCATACGGGGCGTATTCGACCGCCTCGGCCGCGGTGCCGCCTGGGCCAACGTGGTGAACGACCTGACCCGGACTCCGCGGCACGCGACGCAGCCCGAGACCACCGGCGACACCGGCGACGGCGTGTGGGTGGTGTACACCGTCGCCGCGGACGGCGGGGCGCACGTCGAGGAGGTCTACCCCTCCGAACTGGAGGCCCTGCGGGCCAACAAGAACAACACCGACCCGTCCCGAAAGGTCAGGTTCCTGCCCTACGGCATCGGGGTGAGCGTGTTGGACGCGCCTGAACAGGCCGGCCCACCGCAGCGTGACGACGATCAGACGGCGGGGCACGAACCCCGCTGATATTGACCTGCCGACAATATCCCCGGCGACGCGGCTGACACGCTACGCTTTGCCACATTGTCGTGTGGCAGTAGTGCGAGGGGAGATGACCAGGATGTTTCGGGTACTGACGGTGGCCGCAGCGATCGCCGGAACCGCCATCGGGCTGGCACCTTTCGCGAGCGCCGATCCGGCGCTGGGCGGCAGCGACGATCCCGGCCGCTACCCCACCGACGTCCCCGGCATGAACTACCAGGCCGTCAATGGCGCGCCGTGCGACAACCACGACATCTTCATCTTCGGACGCGGTCCGGGCGGCGCATCCATGGCCTGCCACTGGATTCCCAACCAGTGGCCGCCCGTCGACACCGGATTCTGGGGCTACTCCTATGCGATCCAGGGCGTCAAGGACATCGGTTCTCCGTGCCCGGGCCCGCAGACCGCGGCGCAGGCTCCTGACGGCCGACCGCTGCTGTGCCTGGGAGCGCAGGGCTGGCAGCCCGGCTTCAAGACCGGCGACGGGTTCTTCCCGAGCTGATCCCCACACTGCACCGCGAGCCGCTGGCCGGGTGTCGACATTCGTCACTGGCGGTAGTGCGCATTCAATTCGTTTGCAGCGCAGCATTTTCGCCTTCCATGGTTGTGGGTCACCGGTAGCCTCAAGTGCCGCGGTCGCTGACCGCCATCGCTGCCGACCGCCGTCGCTGCGATCCGCCGCGCTGCTGACCGTCATCGCCGCGACCCGCACCGCGCCCCGATCCCGCCTTCTGTTTCGGACCAGCCGACCGATTCGAACGGACGGCCGATATTCGCCCATAGGACATCGCCGGTGAGGCTGGGTTGCCGCATCGGGGCGTCGTATCAGGTTGCGGGACTGTCTGTTTCACCATCGGAATCTCCGCTCTCGGGCGGGTAGAGCGTGGGGTGGTGGTAGTGGTTGGTTCGTGGTTGGCCGACGTCGAGCAGGGGTGGTGGGGTCCATTGGGTGCGACCGTCGGGGCCCATGGTGGTGTGCCAGCCGCCGGTGTCGACCAGACGGTTGTCGCGGCCGCAGGCCAGGGTGAGGTTGGTGATGTCGGTGGGTCCGTCGTCGCGCCAGTTGGTGTTGACGTGATGAGCCTGCGAGCGCGAGGCGGGGGCGATGCAGTTGGGGCGGGTGCAGCCGTGGTCGCGGGCGAACAGCGCGAGGCGTTGGGCTGTACTGGCGGTTCTCGCTGCCCGGCCCAAGTAGAGCGGTTGGCCGGTGTGCTCATCGAACACCGCCAGGTAGTTGTCCGAGCCCTGGGCGGCCATCCGCACCAGATCCTTGACCGGGAGCTTGGTGCCGGTGTGGGTGAGCGCCATCCCGGCACGCTTTTCCAGGTCGGCGACGGTGCAGGTGGCGACCACCGCGACCGGGAACCCGTTGTGCACCCCGGAGGTCCCGGTGGCCAGCATCATCCGGCCCACGAATTTGAACGCGTCGTACTGCCGCTGCGCCACAGTCCTTGTGTCGTTGTCGATCTGCTCCTGCGTCGGGGTCCCGGAGAAGCAGGGTTCCGGATCGGCCGGGTTGCACATGCCCGGGGCGGCGTACTTGTCGAACAACACCTCCCAGTAAGCCCGCCCTTCCGGATCGAGTTGAGCGGTGACGTCGGTGCGCCCGTCAGGCCGCTGCTTACCCATCACGAACGACCGCTTCGGGTCCGGCTCATCGTCGTTGGGTTCGGGCCCATCCTGATCCAGCTTGTACAACAAATCCGCCGCGACTTTGCGGAGGTCTTCGGGGGTTTTGACCCGGGCATCGGCCACCAGATCCGTCTCGCACTGCAACAACGTGACCGGGTCGGCCGCCCACAACGGCACCTTGCCGAAAAACCAGGCGATCACCTGCACGTGCTCACTATTGATCGCACCCTCGGCCAACGCGGCGGCCACCAGTTCCCACACCGGACCCAACGCCTCGCCCGTGATCGCCGAGCGCGGACCCAAATTATCCGTGTCCCGCACCCTCCGGCGGGCCTCCTCCCGGCTGATCCGCAACCGCACATGCAACACCTCAGGCCAATCCTTGGCCCCGATCCCCTTGGCGGTGGCCTGGGTTTGTGCCGCGGCCAGGATCTGATGGTCGACCGCCTCGGCCGCGCACTTCAGGGTTTCGCGGCGGGACTGCAGCTCCAACAGGACTTTGATGGGCAACCCGCTGTAGTCCAGGCCGTTGACCGTGGCGATCGCATCCTCAAGCGCCGCGTAGGCGTTGAGGACAGTAGCGGAGTCGATGGCCATACTCGAACATTAGTTCGAATCACCGACAAGGCGCTGTGACGAATGGGCCACTAGTTACCTCCTGCAACCAGCGCTAACAAAGTGACCAAAGTTTTTTCGAGAGCGTCGCCGGTAAGGCAAGGAAACCCGGCCATCCAGCGCGGCACCCCATCCGGCAGCCTGGATCAGCCCAAGCTTTTCTCAAAATGACGCCGAATGGCAGCGAGCATCGCCGCGTGCGCCTTCTCCGCCTGCGCAGCAGTGAAAGCCATGAACGGAGAAGGTGCCTCTATATCCACTACCTCGGTGAGAGCGGTGCCTGCGCCGGCAGGCGCGAAGGTGACGGTGCCACTGAGCCGCACGGACGGAAATTGGCGCGCCTCGGTGTGCACGACGCCGTCGGGCGCGATCAGCACCGTGGCCCGGTAGGTCACGCGCAGACTCAACGGGCCGAATGGGATGCGATCCCGCACCCGATAGTCACGGCGGCGGCCCCGCACATCCTGCTGATCGGCCAGACAGTCCACCGCCACCACGAGCGGATGAACCAGCTTCATATTCGCCAGATCTGTATAGAAGGTGCGGACTTCGTCGGGCGTCCCCGGCACCTCTTCCCTGAGTTCGAACCGGGACCGCGACAGCCACATCGACCCACCGTAACTTGACCGTTTCAGATGGTCAGCCAGTATCCGCCGAATCGGCGGCATGAGCTGCCCGACAGGACGTCGAAACCGACGCAAAAGCCGCGCAGAGGCCGGTCACGCCGGTCTCGGAATTAGCTGGTCACGACCTCGCAACGACCGTCACGACCTTGCATTTGCGCAAAAGCTGTGTATGGCAGTATGTTTTGCGCATTCACCTGCGAAGACGTGAAATCGCTTCTGCCCCAAACGATGCGAATACACACCGATGTAACGCACACCACAGGATTCGCGAAACGTGATGGCAGACACAGTATTTTGACCGTCGCGATTTTCCGTTGCTAGCGTTCATCGCCATGTTTGCTATTGCGACCGCCTCGCTGCTGGCTTTGGTCAACCAGGTTTCGGGTACGCCGTACGTCTCCGGCGGAGACACGGCACGCGGCACTGACTGCTCCGGACTGGCCTCCTGGGTGGCCAACGCGGCCACCGGCCGCCCCATCTACGGCAACCGGTTCAACACCGGCAACGAAGAGGCCGCACTGCGGGCTCGTGGCTTCCTGCCCGGCACCGCGCCCGGCGCCCTGAACATCGGCTGGAACGGCGGCCACACGGCCGTGACGCTGCCGGACGGCACTCCGGTGTCCAGCGGTGAGGGCGGTGGCGTCCGCATCGGTGGCGGCGGCGCCTTCCAGCGCCAGTTCACCCACCACATGCACCTGCCGATGGCCCCGGGTGAGGACATCCCCGCCGACCTGCCTCTCGACGGCCCGCTGGACGCGCCCCTGGCGCCTCCGGCCGGCCCGGCCGACCTCCCGGCCCCGGAAATCATCGAGGCGGCCAACTTCGCGCCCGCTCCCGAGGCCCCGGCGCCGGCCCCCGAGGCGCCTGCCCCGGCTCCTGAGGGCCCGGAGATGCCCGTCTAACCGTTCGACGACCCCTCTGTTTCACAGTCAGGGCTGCCACCGCTCAGCGATGGCAGCCCTGACTGCTATCTGACGTATTCGGCAAGGTGGGTTCCGGTCAGGGTGTTCCCGGCCGCGACCAGGTCGGCCGGAGAACCCTCGAAGATGACCCGGCCGCCGTCGTGACCTGCGCCGGGACCCAGGTCGATGATCCAGTCGGCGTGCGCCATGACGGCCTGGTGATGTTCGATGACGATGACCGACTTGCCGCCGTCGACGATCCGGTCCAAGAGCGCGAGCAGTTGCTCGACGTCCGCCAGATGCAGGCCGGTGGTCGGCTCGTCGAGGATGTAGACGTCGCCCTTCTCCCCCATCTGCGTGGCGAGCTTGAGCCGTTGCCGCTCCCCGCCGGACAGTGTGGTCAGCGGCTGCCCGAGCGTGAGGTAGCCCAGCCCGACGTCCACCATCCGGGCGAGGATTTTCTGTGCGGCCGGCACCTTCGCGTCACCGTCGGAGAAGAACTGCTCGGCCTCGGCGACGGGCATGGCGAGCACTTCGGCGATGTTCTGCCCGCCCAGGGTGTATTCGAGCACCGAGGCGCCGAACCGCCGGCCTTCGCACTCTTCACAGCGCGACTCGACGGTCGCCATCACTCCCAGGTCGGTATAGATGACTCCGGCTCCGTTGCATGCCGGGCAGGCGCCTTCCGAATTCGAGCTGAACAGTGCGGGTTTGACGTCGTTGGCCTTGGCGAACGCCTTGCGGATGTGGTCGAGCAGTCCGGTGTAGGTGGCCGGGTTGCTGCGTCGCGATCCCCGGATCGGTGCCTGGTCGATGGTGACGACGCCGTCGCGCCCGGCCACCGAACCGTCGATCAGGGAGCTCTTGCCCGAGCCCGCCACGCCCGTGATCACGGCGAGCACGCCGAGCGGGATGTCCACGTCGACGTCCTGCAGATTGTTGGTGTTGGCACCGCGAATCTCCAACGCCCCGTTGGCTTCTCGCACCGACTCCTTCAGCGCCGCCCGGTCGTCGAGATGCCGTCCGGTGATACTGCCGCTACCGCGCAGCCCCTTCACCGGGCCTTCGTAAACCACCTGGCCGCCACCCGAGCCCGCCTCGGGACCGAGGTCCACCACGTGGTCGGCGATGGCAATCACTTCCGGCTTGTGTTCGACGACCAGCACGGTGTTTCCCTTGTCCCGCAGCTGAATCAGCAGCTCGTTCATGCGGGTGATGTCGTGCGGATGCAGTCCGATGGTCGGCTCGTCGAACACGTAGGTGACGTCGGTCAGGGCCGAGCCGAGGTGACGAATCATCTTGACCCGCTGCGCTTCTCCGCCGGAGAGTGTGCCGGCGGGCCGCGCCAGGGAGAGGTAGCCCAGCCCGATCGCGACAAACGAGTCGAGCGTGTGCCGCAACGTCGCCAACAGGGGCGCCACGCCGGCGCCGAGCCGCTTGTCGTCGGCCAGCGCCCCGACCCACTCCGCGAGGTCGGTGATCTGCATGGCGCAGGCCTCAGCGATGTTGACGCCCTTGATCTTTGACGAGCGAGCCAGCTCCGACAGCCTCGACCCCTCGCACTCGGGGCAAGTCGTGAACGTCACCGCCCGCTCGACGAACGCCCGGATATGGGGCTGCATCGCCTCGACGTCCTTGCTCAGGAACGACTTCTTGATCTGCGGGATCAGCCCCAGATAGGTGAGGTTGACGCCGTCGACCTTGATCTTGGTCGCCTCCTTGTGCAGCAGGGCGTCCAGCTCCTTCTTGGTGAACTTCTTGATCGGCTTGTCGGGGTCGAAGAAGCCGCAGCCGTTGAAGATTCGGCCGTACCAGCCGTCGATGCTGAAGCCGGGAATGGTGATGGCGCCCTCGTTGATCGACTTGCTGTCGTCATACAGCGCGGTGAGATCGATGTCGTTGACGGCGCCGCGACCCTCACACCGCAGACACATACCGCTCACGATGTTGAAGTCGCGACGCTCTTTGACGGTGCGTCCGGCGCGCTCCATGGTCACCGCACCCGCCCCGCTGATCGAGGCGACGTTGAACGAGAACGCCTGCGGCGAGCCGATATTCGGTTCGCCGATCCGGCTGAACAGGATCCGGAGCAGCGCACCGGTGTCGGTGGCGGTGCCGACCGTGGAACGTGGGTCGGAGCCCATCCGCTCCTGGTCGACGATGATCGCGGTCGTCAAACCCTCGAGCACGTCGACGTCGGGGCGGGCCTGCGACGGCATGAAGCCCTGGACGAAGGCGCTGTACGTCTCGTTGATCAGCCGCTGCGATTCGGCGGCAATCGTGTCGAACACCAGCGAACTCTTGCCGGAGCCCGACACCCCGGTGAACACCGTCAGCCGCCGCTTGGGGATCTCGACGCTGATGTCCTTGAGGTTGTTCTCGCGGGCACCGACCACGCGGATGAGGTCATGGCTGTCAGCGGCATGGGTTCTGCTGGGCATACCCACACGCTAACCGGGCCTTCAGCCGGGTCGCTTCTCGAATCCTGATCACTTCTCGCGAGCAGCCATAAAACTGTCGAAAATCACTGGGGTATCGACAGTTTTATCTCTGCTCGCGAGAACACCGCTACTTGCCGAAGCCCGCCTTGCGCAGGGCGTCGGCCATCGAGCCGGACGGCGCAGACTCGCGGCGGCCACCGCCGTTGCCGCGCTGCGGATTACGTCCGCGATCCTGGCCATTGCCGCGGTTCTGTCCGCCACCGTTACCGCCGCGGTTGCCGCCGTCGCGTCCGCGCGGCTGCCCGCCGCCGTCGCGCCGGGCTCCGCCGCCCTGCTCGGGCCGCTTGCCGTCGCGGGCGCGCTGCGGGTCGTCGTTGAGCCGCAGGCTCAGTCCGATGCGCTGCCGCTCGACATCGACCTCGAGCACCTTGACCTTGACGACCTGGCCGGACTTGACCACCTCGTGCGGGTCGGAGACGAAGCGGTCGGCCATCGCCGACACGTGCACCAGACCGTCCTGGTGCACGCCGACGTCCACGAAAGCGCCGAACGCGGCCACGTTTGTCACGACGCCCTCGAGCACCATGCCGACCTTGAGGTCGGACACCTTCTCGACGCCGGCCGCGAAGGTCGCGGTGGAGAACGCGGGGCGCGGGTCGCGGCCCGGCTTCTCCAGCTCTCCCAGGATGTCGGTCACGGTCGGGATGCCGAATCGTTCGTCGGCGAAGTCGCCCGGCTTGAGCGCGCGCAGCTTCCGCTCGTCACCGATGAGTTCGGCGAGGGTGACGCCGGCGCGGTCCAGGATGCGCCGCACCACCGGGTAGGCCTCCGGATGCACACCGGAGGCGTCCAGCGGGTCGTCGCCTTCCCGGATACGCAGGAAGCCGGCGCACTGCTCAAAAGCCTTGGGGCCCAGACGCGGAACGTCGAGCAGGCCGCTGCGGCTGCGGAACGGTCCGGTCTTGTCGCGGTACGACACGATCGACTCGGCCAGTGATTCGGTGACGCCGGAGACCTTGGCCAGCAGCGGCACCGAGGCCGTGTTGAGGTCGACACCGACCGCGTTCACGGCGTCCTCGACCACCGCGTCGAGGCTGCGGGCCAGCGTTCCGGGCGTCACGTCGTGCTGGTACTGCCCGACACCGATCGACTTCGGCTCGATCTTGACCAGTTCGGCGAGCGGGTCCTGCAGACGACGGGCGATCGAGACCGCGCCGCGCAGCGTCACGTCCAGGTCGGGCAGCTCGTGGGCGGCATAGGCCGATGCCGAGTACACCGAGGCGCCGGCCTCGCTGACGATCGCCTTGGTCGGCAGCCGCTTGGGACCGGACGCGCCCGCCGCTTTCAGGTCGGCGATGAGTTCGGTTGCCAGCGCATCGGTTTCGCGGGACGCGGTGCCGTTACCGATGGCGATCAGTTCGACGTTGTGCCGCGCGACGAGGGCGGCCAGCGTCGCCTTGGCGTCGTTCCACTTGTTCTGCGGCTGATGCGGGTAGATGGCGCAGGTGTCGACGACCTTGCCGGTGCCGTCCACCACCGCGACCTTCACACCGGTGCGGAACCCGGGATCGAGTCCCAGCGTGGCGCGGGTTCCGGCCGGCGCGGCCAGCAGCAGGTCCTTGAGGTTCTTGGCGAACACCGCGACGGCGTCCTCCTCGGCGCGCTGCCGCAGCCGGATCCGGGCGTCGACGGCCGCCGAGAACATCAGCTTGGTGCGCCAGGCCCAGCCGACCGTCGCCGTCAGCCACGGCGTGGCGGCGCCCCCGGCAGCCATGTCCACACCGAGCGACTGCGCGATCATGGCCTGGTACAGCGTCTCGTCGCCGCCGTCGAAGTTGAGCGACAGCGCCTCTTCCTTCTCACCTCGCAATACCGCCAGCACGCGGTGCGACGGCATGTCCTCGAGCGGCTCGGAGTACTCGAAGTAGTCGCGGAACTTCTGCGCGGCAGGGCTTTTCGCCGCCTCCTCCGACCACGGCTTGGTGGTCAGGGTGCCGTCGGACCAGAACTTCTCGCGCACGGCACCGACCAGTTCGGCGTCCTCGGACACCCGCTCCACCAGGATGTGGCGCGCGCCGTCGAGTGCGGCGGCGACGTCGGCCACCTCCTCACCCAGGAACTCGGCGGCCACGTCCTCGGGGTTGAGCGTGGGGTCGGCGAGCAGCCGGTCCGCCAGCGGCTCCAGGCCGGCCTCGCGGGCGATCTGCGCCTTGGTGCGGCGCTTGGGCTTGTACGGCAGGTAGATGTCTTCGACCCTGGACTTCGTCTCGGCGGCCAGCAGCGCCGCCTTCAGGTCGTCGGTGAGCTTGCCCTGTTCTTCGATCGAGGCCAGCACGGCGTCGCGCCGCTGATCCAGTTCGCGCAGATACCGGAGCCGCTCCTCGAGGGTGCGGAGCTGACCGTCGTCCAGGCTGCCGGTGACTTCCTTGCGGTACCGCGCGATGAACGGCACGGTCGCGCCTTCGTCCAGCAGCCGTACCGCGGCGTCGACCTGACCTTCGGCGACGGCCAACTCTTCGGCCAGGCGGGCGTTCACGGACTTGACGACAGACTTGACGCTCAAATTCACGGGCTGGACCCTACCCAATGCTGCCGACAGTCGTCGGCAGCGGCGAGTAAGTTTGCGCTATGCCTCAGCCGATCCCGACGCACCACGCCCCTGGGCGCACCCGGTAGCGCGACATGAATCCCGACGTGCGCACCCTGTGGATGGTCGTCTCCATGACCGCCCTGCTGTTCGGGTTGCTGCATGTCTGGGTGGGGGCCGGTAAGCGGCGACATCCGGCGGTCCAGCTGTGGGGCGCGGGCAATTTCCTGGGCGCCCTGGGGGCCGGGCTGCTGAGCGCCCGCGGGCTGGTGCCCGAGGTGTTGTCGGTGACGGTGTCCAACGTCC
Organism: Mycobacterium sp. SMC-13; assembly: GCF_045311035.1. NCBI lineage: Bacteria > Bacillati > Actinomycetota > Actinomycetes > Mycobacteriales > Mycobacteriaceae > Mycobacterium > Mycobacterium sp. SMC-13. The sequence goes on along the minus strand of NZ_JBJIAI010000009.1, from coordinate 43,179 downwards.
TGATCGTCACGTGCTGGTCGTTGATCTGGGGTGGTCTGTGCGCCTTCAACGGCCAGCCGGTCCGCGGCCGGGTGATGGCTGCCGGTCCGCTGGTGGTGCTGGCCGCGTTCGAGTTGATACCGCCGTTCAACGTCAGCATCCCGGCCCGGGTGTCTCTGACGGCTCTCGTGCTGGCCGGATATTTCACGCTCAGCGTCGTCGACGGCATCAAAGCCCAGCGTGTCGAGCGCCTGGCGTCGCGGCGCATCCTGATCGGCCTGTACGTCGTCGCGGCCGCGGCGACCGTCGCGCGCTCGGTCAGCCTCCATCTGGACGCCGGCGCGGTGCAGTTCGCCACCACCAGCGCGGCCGTGTCGGTGCCGATGCTCTTCTTCGCTTTCGCCGTGATGGCCATCAACCTGTGCCTGTCGCTGATGGGTTGGGAGCGGCTCGAGGATCAATTGGCCGACGCGGCGATGCTCGACTCTCTCACCAGGACGCTGAACCGCGCGGGCTTCATGATCCAGGCGCAGCGGCTGGCCGAGGAATGCGTCGCGCGCCAGTTGCGGTGCTCGGTCATCGTGATGGATCTGGATGAGTTCAAGGCCGTCAACGACGTCTTCGGGCACGAGGCCGGCGACCGGCTGCTGACCGAGTTCGCATGCGTGGCACGGTCGAATCTGCGCAGCGGCGACCTGTTGGCCCGGATCGGCGGCGAGGAATTCTGCGCGATGCTGCCGGGTGTCGACGAAAGTCAGGCGGCCGTCATCGCCGACCGGCTCCGGGTGGCGTTCGCCGCCGCCACGTTCAGCCACAATGACGCGGTGCTCGCCGGAACGGTGAGCATCGGGGTATCGCAGCTCGGGCACAAGGCGGGGTTGCGGTCGGCGATCCGCCGCGCCGACGTGGCGATGTACGAAGCGAAGAGCCGGGGCCGCGACCGCGTGATCCGCGCCTCCGCGGCGGGCAGGGACTGAGCTCTCGACTCAGTACGTCCCGCAGTTCGGCGACGTGGGCTCACCGTTGAAGCGCGCCGCGATCCATTGCATGGCCGGCTCGCCGTCGACCAGCATCGGCAGGGCATGGTTGATCACCAGTTTGTTCAGGAACGGGGGCTCCTCGTTGGTGCGGAACTCGACATCGGCCCCCTTGTCGCACCAGTCCCGCCCGAGCTGGTTGGCCGCGGTCCACGGCACGAGCGGGTCGTAGCGGTTGCTGTTGATGAGGACCGGAGCGTTGGGCTTGTACTTGCCGAGCTTCTGCATGTCGAACAGCGTCTTGAAGGGCTCTTCCTCGACCAGCACGTTGATGTCCTCGGTGAAGTACGGCTGCAGATGCCGGAACATGAAGTCGACGATGGTCTGAGCGACACACTGCCGTGAGACGCTCTCGAGCATGTCCTTGCCGCGCTGGGTGAGCTTGGAGCGGATCAGGTCGGCGAACTCGGGGTAGGCGTAGATTTCGCCGTTGAGCGCGTAACCGACCACGCCGACCAGCGCGCTGCCGTCGGTGTACGGGAACAGTTCCTTGAGATCGGCCACTGGCGCCCCGGCGTACGTGCCGACGACGTGCAGTTCAGGCGCGTAGGACGACGCCAGCTCGGCCGCCGACGCCGCCGCGCCTCCGCCTTGCGAGTAGCCCCAGAAAGCAACGGGCCCATCGGGATCCAGCGAGGTGCCCGGCAGCTTCTTGGCGGCACGCGTGGCGTCGAGCACCGCGGCGGCCTCGGCGACGCGGTTGACGTACGTGTGCATCCCGGGAGTACCGAGGCCCTCGTAGTCGGTCATCACGATCGCGAATCCGCGCGCGACCATCGTGGCGATGAACGCCTCTTCGTAGTTGACCATGATGTCCCAGCCACCCGAGTAATGGATGCCCTGGTTGAACTGGCGCGACGGTGCGCACTGGTTGCCCTGGCCCTGCGTACCGACCGCGTAGCTGATCAGTGGCCGCGGCCCCTTGCCCGGCCAGTCGTTGTACGGCTCGAAGTAGGTACCGGTCACGGCGACCGGGTTTCCGCGGGCATCGGTGCTGCGGTACATGATTCGCGTGCCGGTGGCCATGATGGCGCCGAGCTGGCCGGACGGTTCGAGCACCAGGCGCGACGGTTCGGTGCGGATCAGGTCCCCGGGGCGGCCGGGCGGCAGCGGGTCCGGGGGTAGATAGAACTCGGCGTACTGCGGCTCGTCGCCGTCCGCGTGGGCTGCGGGCACTCCCGCGAGCACTGAACCGATGAGCAGACACGCTGCCAGAACGCCCCCGAAACGATGCATAACGGGACAATAACAATGGGAATCTCGTACACGAAATGAGAAGTACCTGAAATCAAGAATTCAATTCTTGACAGACGTCGAGTGACAGGCCGCACAGACATTACCTGGAAGCGATCCACGAAGTCGGCGAGCCCGATGTGTCCGCCACGGCATATCGCGGGCGATTCCGCGTGACATCACACCTGCGAGAACGCCGCTATCGGAGTTTCTGCCCCGGCGCGCTGATTTACTGGCCATCGTTACTTCGACCCCGGAGATGAGCAGCAATGGACGACGAGACGACGGCCGCCCCCGACGCAGCGGACAGCCCGCCGGTGATCACCGCGCAGGGGCTCGCTGTCATCGGCGAGCACGGCCCGCTCTTCTCTGATGTCGACCTGGAGTTGCGGCCGGGATTCCACGCCATTCAGATGCCGGGCGGTCCGGCGCAGCACACGCTCCTGCTGTCGCTGGCAGGCCGGCTCAAGCCGACGCGCGGCACCGTCACCGTCAATGGCGCGACGGGGCCCCGCGGCATCCGGAAGCACTGTGCTATCGCCGCGTTCGCCGACATCGACGACCTGGAAGACATGGTGACGGTCCAGACGGTCATCACCGAGCAGCGCCGCTGGGTGTCGCCGTTCCCGGCCTGGGTTCCGGTCCAGTCGGACGTCCCGGAGATGACGGCGGTCTTCGGCGACGACCTTCCGCTGCTGTCGCCAAAGAGCTTCATCATCGAGCTGTCCGATCTCGAGCTCTTTCTGCTGCGCATCACCCTGGCCCTGATGTCCGACCGGCCGGTGCTGATCGTCGGCGACCTCGAGCAGGTCCGCGACAACGAACGCCGTGCCCTCGCGGTACAGCGGCTCGGCGCCCTCGCCGAGCACCGCACCGTCGTCGTCGGAGTGACCAACCCGCTGGGCGAGGACGCCCCCGACCACGTTCTGCATGACCGCCGCATGCTGACCGGAAAGGCCTGACCATGCTTGCTGGACTCGCATTCGGCTCGGAGATCAAGCGATTCGGCCGCAGCCGCATGACGCGCGCCGCGATCGTGGTGCTGATGCTGCTGCCGCTGGTGTACGGCGCGCTGTACCTGTGGGCGTTCTGGGACCCGTTCGGCCAGGTCAACAAGATGCCAGTGGCCCTGGTGAACGCCGACCGCGGTGCCGTCGTCGAGGGCGTCCACGTCAACGCGGGCGACGAGATCGCCCGGAGCCTGACCGCGGACCACAGCCTCGACTGGCATGTGGTGAGCGAAAAGGAGGCGCGCGACGGCGTCGAGCACGGCAAGTTCTACTTCATGCTGGAGCTGCCGGAGAACTTCAGCGAGGCCATTGCCTCGCCCGTCAGCGGCGATCCCCAGAAGGCCCAGCTGATCGCGGTGTACAACGACGCCAACAACTACATCTCCTCGACCATCGGCCGCACGGCCACCAGCCAGGTGCTCAACGCGGTGTCGACGCGCATCTCCGGCCAGGCGGTGAATCAGATTCTGTCCGTGGTGGTTTCGTCCGGAGCCGGCATCAAGCAGGCCGCCGACGGAGCGCAGAAGCTGGCCGACGGCGCAGCGCAGGTGGACGCCGGCGCGGGCAAGCTGGTCGGCGGCCTCGACGACGCCCGGAACGGCTCGGCCAAGCTGTCGGCCGGCGCCAAACAACTCTCCGCGGGGATCAACCAGGCCACCGATCCGCTGCTGAAAGTGACCAAGGCCCTGTCGCAGGTCGGCGGGAGCACCGAGCAGTTGCAGCAGAGCGCGACGGCGCTGGAGCAGGCCGCCGATCAGGCCGGCGCGCTCGCCACCGCGCAGGACACCGCGGCAGCAGCGATCGGTTCGGTGATCCAACAACTTTCGGTGAACCAGGACCCGGTTTCGGTCGGCGCGGTCAACACCCTGCGCGGCGTCCAGGACCAGCTGAACGGCCACCAGTTCACGCCACAGATCCGCCAGCAGATCACCGATGGACGCAATGCCGCGATCTCGATGACCGAGAACCTGCGGTCCCCCGGCAGCCCGCTGCGGACTGCTCTCGATCAGGTGGGCGGCACCGGCCAGCAGCTCACCGACAAACTGAACCAGTTGCGTAACGGCGCCCAGCAGTTGGCCACCGGCAACGCGCAATTGGCAAGCGGCATCGTGCAACTCGATGACGGGGCGCGCCAGTTGAAGTCGGGCACCGTCCAGCTCAAGGACGGCAACCACGAACTGGCCACCAAGCTGGCCGACGGCGCCAAGCAGGTGCCGACGTGGACCGAGCAGCAGAAGCAGGCCATCGCCGACACCATCGGCGGTCCGGTGAACCTGGAGTCCTCACACGAGAACGGTGCCCCCAACTTCGCCACCGGCATGGCCCCGTTCTTCCTGACGCTGGCCCTGTTCTTCGGTGCGCTCGTCCTGTGGATGGTGTTGCGGCCCTTGCAGAACCGCCCGATCGCCGCTGAGGTGCTGGCCATTCGCGTGGTGTTCGCCAGCTATCTGCCCGCGGCGGTCCTCGCACTGGGCCAGTCGATCATCCTGTACTGCGTGGTGCGGTTCGCCCTCGGCATGCAGGTGGCGCATCCGGTGGCGATGCTCGGCTTCATGATGCTGATCTCGCTGGCCTTCGTCGCCGCGACGCAGGCCATCAACGCACTGGTCGGGCCGGCGGTCGGCCGCGTGCTGATCATGGCGCTGCTGATGCTGCAGATGGTCAGCGCCGGCGGCATGTACCCGGTCGAGACGACGTCCAGGCCGTTCCAGGTGATGCACAAGTTCGATCCGATGACGTTCGGCGTCAACGGACTTCGCCAGCTGATCCTCGGCGGCATCGACGGCCGGCTGTGGCAGGCCATCATCGTGTTGGTGTGCATCTGGCTCGGCGCACTGGGCATTTCCAGCCTGTGCGCCCGCCGCAACCGGACCTGGAACCTGATCCGGCTCTTGCCTGCCATCAAGATGTAGCGGCTTCTACCCCAGGCTGACGGTGCCGTCCGGGTTGATGCGCCAGTTCGGGTTGTGCGCGATCTCCCAGATCACGCCGTTCGGATCCTGGACGTGCGTGTGGAACACGCCACCGAACTGACCGGGTTGCGGCGGCTTGAGTGTGGTGCCGCCCGCGGCGGTCATGGCGTTCGCCAGCTCGACGACTGCGTCCGGGCTGTCGACGTTGTGCGCCAACGTGATTCCGCTGACCTGCGAATGGTCGGCAGCCTGCGCGAGGTCGGCATTGAACTTCTCCGCGAGGAAGAATCCGAGCAGCTGGCCCGGCGCCGTCTGGTAGAAGATGATCTCCCCCGGCACATCGAGCGCCGGGGTCCACCCGAGCGCGCCGTAGAACTGCCGGGTGGCGTCGAGATCGACCGTGGCCAGGGTGAAGAAGTGCACTTGCTGCTTCATGGCCCCAGGCTACGTAGGCCCACCGACACTGCTCACGCGGCGCGACTAGAGCAAACCCGCACCGGCGACCAGGAGCGCGATGACCTTGATCATCTCGAGCGCGACATAGGCGTAGTGACCGCGGGAGCGCGGACCTTCGCGGCCGGCGAGCACCTCGTCCGACCGGCGATTGAGCCCGGGCCGGACAGCGACCAGCTGCACGACCAATGCCCCCACGGCCACGGCGAGCGCGACCATGACGGTGACCGACGGCCGATTCATCAAGGCTGCGAGCACGATTGCCGCGGCGAACACCAGCTCGACGGTGTTCAGCGCGCGGAACACCAGGCGCCCGATGCCGAGACCGATCGGAAGGGTGACGTTCGGCGCGCGGAATTTGAGCGGCGCCTCCAGGAAGGAGATGGCGAGCACCATCCCCAACCAGACGAAGGTGATGGCGACCTGGATCGCAGTCGGTGTACTCATCAGCGGCGAGGTTAGACGGCCAGCGGGCTGAACGCTTCGAACCAGATGCGGTCACGCGCCACACCGGCGGTCCCGAGCTGCCGGACCACCTCTGCCATGAAGGGCGCCGGACCGCAGATGTAGACGTTGACATCCGGCGGAAATGCGATGGCGCTCAAGTCGATTCGGCCATGCCGGTCCGGTTCGGTGAGCGGATAGCCGTCGGGCAGCCCGTCGTACCAGGTGTGCAGTGCAGCGCCGGGAATCCGCGCGACCAGATCGGCCAGTTCCGCACGGTGGGCGTGACTGGCGCGGGTGCGGTCGCAGTGCACGACGGTCACGGGCCGTTGCGGCTGCTCGGCCGCGATGAAATACAGCATCCCCAGCACCGGCGTGATCCCGATGCCCGCCGAGATCAGCAACAGCGGCGTCTCGGCCGGACTGTCCAGCGTGATGTCACCGAAGGGGTGCGACACCTGCAGCACGTCACCTTCGAAAACGTACTCGTGCAGGTGCGACGACACTGCGCCGTCGCGGCGCACCGAGATGCGCCACCGATCCTCGGCACCGGCGTGCGACAGGCTGTACTGACGAATCTGGCGCGCGCCGTCGGGCAGCTGCACCGCCACCGAAACGTACTGTCCCGGAGCGAAATCGGGCAACTTGACACCATCGGCGGCAGCCAGTCCGAAGGCCACGGTGAGTGGCGACTGCTGCACCCGTTCGACCACCCGAACCGGCATCCAGACGTGTTCCGGACTGGTGCCGGCCGCCTCGTACAACTCCCGTTCACGGCCGATCAGCAGGTCCGCCATCGACCAGTAGACCGCCGTCCACGCCTCGGCGACATCGGCAGTGACGACATCGGCACCGAGCACCTCGACGATCGCCGCGAACAGGTGTTCATAGACCACCGGGTACTGGTCCGGCGCCACGCCGAGGGACGCGTGCTTGTGTGCGATGCGCTCGATGACGTCCGCCCCGGGGGCGTCAGGGTCCACGAGCAGCGTGGCGTACATCGCGACGGACCCCGCCAATGCCTTCTGCTGCGACCCGTTCGCCTGATTGCCGCGGTTGAACAGGTCGCGCTCCAACTCCGGATGCGCCGCGAACAGGCGACGGTAGAAGACCGGGGTGATCTCGCCGATCGCACCGCCGACCACAGGCAACGTGGCTTTGACAACCTCGGCGTGGGCCGGCGACAACGTGGACGTGGACAACATGGCAGAACCTCTCACTTCGTCGTGAATGTGTCGGCGCCACCCGGATCGAGATTCGTCGATGCCGGTCCGCCGCCTGCCAGCAGGCTATTTAAATAAGCATGATCGATGCAAGTATTACGCCGCGTGACCTACGACACCATGTAGTAACCACCTGTCCGCAGCCGGGACGACCGATCCCGCGAATCCGGCAGCCAGAGGTTTGACTCCACCGTCAGACGGCAATGAACGAGATATGTTCACTGACAAAATGATTCCCCTGTTGGCGGCCGGAGCGTTCGCAGCGGCCGGCGTGGCCGCCTCGTTCGTGTCAGCCGATATCGTGCCGAGCACCGTCGGCGCCCACCCCGTGCTGACCAGCTACCCGCTGCAGCCCGTCGATGATCCCGGCCCCGGCCCGGGCGGTGGCGGTTGTGTCAACGGCCAGTGTGGTTCCGGTGGCGTGAATGGTGGTCCCGGAGGCGGCCCGGGAGGTGCCGGCTGCGTACCGACCCAATGGGGCACGGCGTGCGGTTCCGGCGGCACGAATGCCGGTCCGGGCGGAGTCCCCGGTGGTAGCGGCTGCATTCCCGGAGTGGGCTGCGGCGGCGGGCACGGCTAATCGTCGGTGAGCCCGGTTTCCGCGACCAACAGACGCTCGACGACGCTGGTGCTCTCGGGCGAAAGCCCTTGGTGCATCAGCGCGTCGAGTGGTTGAGCGATTGGGCGGCCACGGTCGCCGTCAGGTCTGCGCGACCTGCATGCGAATGTCCCGCAGCGTCCGCTCCAGGATGCGCGAGACGTGCATCTGCGAGACGCCGATCGTCTCTGCGATCTGGCGCTGGGTCTTGGATTTGAAGAACCTCAGGTAGAGAATCCGCTGTTCACGCACCGGCAGGGACTGCAGCACCGGTTTGACCGATTCGCGGTCGGTGATGCGCTCGAAACCTTCGTCGACGTCACCGAGCAGATCGGACAGCGATTGTGGATTGTCCTCGTTGTCGACGACGGGCGTGTCGAGTGATTGCGGTTGATAAGCATTGGCCGCCAGGAGGCTTTCCGTGATCTGTTCCGGCGCAACGGACAATGCCTCCGCCAGTTCGCTGATTGTCGGCGTGCGCCCCAACCGCTGCGTCAATTCCGTTGTCACGCCCTTGATTTGCTGGCGGATGTCTCGAATGCTCCTCGGGACGTGGACTTTCCAGCCGTAGTCACGGAAATGGCGGCGCAACTCCCCCATGATGGTCGGGACGGCGAACGCCACGAACCCGGCACCGTTGTCCGGATCGAAGCGGTTGATCGCTTGGATCAGTCCGAGTCGCGCAACTTGGACCAGGTCGTCGAGGTTCTCTCCCCTGCCGTCGAAATGGCGGGCCAGCCGGTCCGCCAACGGGCAGCACCGCAACACGATTTGTTCGCGTTGCCGAGCGAATTCGTCGGATTCGGCCGGAAGGGTGCGTAGCTCCGCCACCAATCCCGGTACGTCCGCATACTCGTCGGCGTAGCGGTCTCCTTCAGGTAAACGCTTCTCCAGCAACGAAGTTGACATGACGTGCCTTCCCCAGGCCCACAACACGCATCGGGAGATTCGGCTCCCTGAGTATCGACTCGGCGCCGTGGCATGCGTGTTGTTTCCACCAGTGAGGTGGACCGGCAATCTGCCGTCGCCGATCGCCACCTACGGCACCCAGCACAGCCGTGCCCTCATCTGGACCGCGGCTGCATACCGGACAGGTAGCTCTCAGCTGCTGTCGCTTCGGTCTAAGCAACTGCGCCATCTTGACGCTGTACCCGACCTTACCGCCGAACGCATCGGGGCACCACCGCGACGCTGCGCCGACCGGCCATCACAGCTGGTCAGGCGGCAAAAAACATTTCTGCGAGAACAGGTTTGGCCGAGAATGGCCCAGGGTATGCACCCCGTCGGCGTGAGCAGCACTTGAAAACCCCAACAGGAACGGCTCTTTTCGATGGCGGTGTGTATTACCTGCGGAACGGATTGCGACGAGTCGTTCACGGTCAATTGGAACGGACGCAGCGCGAGCTTCGACTGCATCGAATGTATGGCCACGATGGTGGCCCCGATGTGCCGCCACTGCGGATGCCGAATACTGGGCCACGGGTTGCGACTCGACGGCCGCCAGTATTGCTGCGACCATTGCGCGCAGGCCGGCGAACACTCGGCCCGGCCGGCGGCGAACACCGACCGCTGGCAATTCGGATAGCGGTCTCCCGGCCCAGCCCGGACGAGTGACGCCACTGATGGTTTAGACCGACGGTTCCCGGGGTAAACGGGCCGTATTCGTCGACCGCAATGGAGCGATCCGACCGGTGAGCCGAAGATCGGTGGGTTCAGTCATGAAGACCATCACGTGTTGTATCGCCGCGGCGGTGCCGCTGACCTCCCTGTTGCTGGCCGTACCGGCCGGGAGCGTTCCAGCGCCTGCGCAACCCTGCCCCGATATTCAAGTGATTTTCGCGCGGGGCACGATGGAACCACCGGGCGTGGGCAAGGCCGGTCAGGCCTTCGTCGACGCACTGACCGCACGGGCTGCGGGCCGGACCGTCGATGTGGCCCCCGTGGACTACCCGGCGTCGCTCGATTTCGCGACCGCCGCGGACGGGGTCGTCGACGCGACGAACAGGGTCCAGAGCACAGCATCAGTCTGTCCCACCACCAAGATCGTGCTGGGCGGGTATTCCCAGGGCGCGGCGGTGGCCGCGTACATCACCGAGGACGCCGTCCCCGCCGGCGTCACCCTGCCGATGGGCATCACGGGACCGATGCCGGCATTCGTGGCAGACCATGTTGCCGCGGTCGTACTGTTCGGCAAGCCCTCGTCCGGTTTCCTGCAGATGGTCTACACGGGCGCGCCTCCGATCACGGTCGGCTCGCGTTATGTGTCTAAGACCCTCGACCTGTGCATCGCCGATGACCCGGTGTGCTCGACGGGCGGCGGCGACAATGCCGCCCATGTGGCGTACTCCGACAACGGAATGGCCGACCAGGCAGCACAATTCGTCATGAACAAGCTCGGCCGCTCCCCTGCACAACCCCGCGTCGAGCAGGCCGCGCCGCGCTGATCAGCGGCCGGTCAGCAGCGGAAACTCCTCGGCTTCGACGCGCTGCGTGTGGTCTTCTGCGGCCTGTTGTAAGTCGGTCAGGGCGCTCTCGAATTCTGCCGAGGCCGGGTCCAGCCGGGCCATGCGGTCCAGCCGCTGCTTGGTGTCGTCCGTCTCGCCGCGCAACGACTCGACCACCAGCCCGCGCCGCACCCTCGGGTGAACCAGTAGTTCCTCGCTCACTTCCTGCGCGGTGAGCGCCGCGCGCAGCTCCGCGAAGTGCCGCCGGCGCGCAGCGGTGTCGGCCGCGTGCAACGTCTTGCTGAACAGCTCGCGTGCCATGAGGTGCCGGGCCTTGACGTAGTCGATGACGGCATCGGTGGCAGTCGTCGATGCAGGTGTCATGAAAATCCCCTCCAAGGTCGTTCCGGCCGGTGTTCCAGCTTCTGCTACCCAATTCGCGGCGAAGTAAACCCACCAATTGCGCCTGAATCAATGCTGCGAGACGTCGGCGCTGCCCTCCTCGGGTGGCCAGTGGTGCCCCTGTGACGCCGCGCCCGGGTCGTGGAAGTCGCCGCGTGACAACGGCACCCACTGCTCGCTCGCTGCGGCCTGCTCGGCGGGGAAATCTTCCAGATCGCCGAACGGCTGCGCGTCCCACATCGCGAACGTCAGCGGTGTCCGGAGCCAGCTGTACAGCAGCAGATAGGTCGCTTCGAGCGAATCGAGGTGCGTGCGCTCCCAGCCGTGACTGCCGTCGAGCCCGAATCCGACGAGCGCGGCGCGCGTGGCCGCGCCGGCCTCGATCGCCGCCGCCACGTCCGACCGGTAATACCGAAAGATGTCGCGGGCGTAGGTGATTCCCTTTTCCTGCGCCAGCTTGCACAGCTTGCGGGTCAGGTAATAGTCGAACGGCCCGTGCATGTCGGCCATCGGGATGGTGACGCCGTGCTCGAGGGACTGCTGGCCGGGCGCGCACACGGCGTTGTCGACCGACACCAGCTCCGCGACATCGGGCGGCAGGCCGTGACTGGCGCCGTGGCCGACCTCCTCGGTGATCGTCACCATGAGCGTGGTCCGGTGCGGCAGCACGATGTTCCCCTCGGCGACGACCTTGGCCAGCGTCAATGCGATGGCCACACCGGCCTTGCCGTCGAGGTGGCGGGAGACGACGAAGCCGTCCTCCGTCAGCTCGGGGCTGGCGACCAGCGCGACGAAATCGCCGACGTTGAGGCCGAGCTTTTCGAGATCCGCGCGCGATGACACGCTGCGGTCGACGCGGACCTCGACGTCGTCCCAGCTGGTCGGCTGCGTATCGATCTCATCGCCGAACGCGTGACCACTCGCCTTGAGCGGCATCACGGTTCCGGTGAAGAACTGGTCATTGTCGTCGGGCAGGATGCGGACCCGGGCGCCGGTCGCGAACCGCGCCGAGAAGGTGCCGACGGGCACGAGCGCCAGCCGGCCGTTGTCCTTGAGTTCGCGCACCATGCAGCCGATGGTGTCGGCGTGCACCACGATGGCGCGGTCGGTGGTCTGCGACCGCCCCGGCAGTTCGGCGATGAGTGCACCGCGCCGGGTCAGCGTGAACGGCACGCCGAGTTTCGTCAGGGTCTGGCCGATCAGTTGCATCACGGCATCGGTGCGACCCGAGGGGCTCGGCGTCTGCAGCAGCGCCAACAGGGTGTCGACCATCCAGCCCCGGTCGTCCGGCGACATCCGTACGTTCTCGGCATCGTCGGGCTCAGCCATCATCTCTCCAAATGTCAGTGTTGCTCGATCGGGTCGGGATGCCAGGCCCAGGGCGTCGCTGCGGTTCGCGGGAACAGCAGATCGATGAACGCCTGTGCGGTCGGCCGCGGCTCGTGATTGGCCAGGCCGGGCCGCTCGTTGGCTTCGATGAAGACGTACTCCTCGCCGCTCACCGACGGCACGATCAGATCGATCCCGGTCACCGGAATCTCGATCGCAGCGGCCGCGTCGACCGCCACTTTCGCCAGCATGGGGTTGAGTTCGTCGGTGACGTCATGAATGGTTCCACCGGTGTGCAGGTTCGCGGTGTGCCGCACGATGAGGCGTTCGTTGGCGGGCAGCACATCGTCCAGCTGCCAGCCCGCCTTGTGCACGGTGTCATCGGTGACGCTGTCCAGCGGGATCACCGACTCCCCGTGCGTGGCCACCGACCGGCGCCGGCTCTGCGCTTCGATCAGCTGGCGGATGGTGTGGGTGCCGGTGCCGATCACCTCGGGTGGCCGGCGGAGGGCGGCGGCGATCACCTTGCCGTCGATGACGATGATGCGCAAATCCTCACCCTCACAACGCTCTTCGATGAGAACGTCGGGGCAGTGCTGCACGGCGAGCCCGATGGCCCGGTTGAGTTCGTCGGGTGTGGTGACCCCGACGGTGATGCCCGCGCCCTGTTCTCCGCGGGCGGGCTTGACGACAGCGCTGCCCACCTTCTCCAGGAAGCGGCAGTCCTCGTCGGTGAATGTCGCAGTGCAGCCTTCCGGTATGCGGATGCCGGCCTCGGCGACGACGGATCGGGCGATGCGTTTGTCGTCACACCGGCTCATCGCCACTGCGCTGGTCAGCTCGGACAACGATTCGCGGGTGACGATGCTCGTCCCGCCATGGGTCAGCCGGAGGTAACCTGCCTGCGCGTCGAGCACGTCCACCGCGATGCCGCGCAGGATCGCCTCGTCGGCGATGATGCGCGCATACGGATTCAGCTGGGCCAGTTCCTCTTCCGGCTTCACCGGGGCGAACAGCGCTTCGTTGATGGCGTTCTTGCGTTTGATTCCGAGCACGGCGGGGACACGGGCGAAGCCGATGCGCTCATACAGCGCGATGGCACCGTCGTTGTCGTGCAGCACCGAGAGATCCATCTGTGCCCGTCCCCGCCGGACGAACTCCTCGATCAACGAGCGCACCAGCAGGCCGCCGGTGCCGGGCCGGGTCACGGCCGGATCCACCGCGAGGCACCACAGGCTGGAGCCGTTCTCCGGATCTCCGAACAGCTGGCGGTGGTCGATGCCGGTGACCGTGCCGACGACCTGTCCGGTCGCGTCGTCGACGGCGACCAGGTACACCACCTGCGGTGCGGTCTGGCTGTTGGTCCACATGAGGTCACTGTCGGCCGGCACCATGTGGCACCGCACGTAGATGTGGTTGATCGCCACGCAGTCCTCGAGCGAATTCACCTGGCGCACGGTCAGTCCCGGTACGTCGGGCGGCCGGTACTGCATGGGCTTCGTCAGGTCGAGGCGGTAGGTGAAACTGGGGTCGATGAAGAATTCGTGGGAGTGCAGTGCCACGAAGACATGCGGCGCGTCGAGGTACATCCCGATGTCACGGCGCCCGCTGCCCTCTTCCCGCAGCGCGGTGCCGAACGCGTCGGGGTCGTGGAAGGTCTGACCGAAAACCAGCCGCCCCCAACCCATGTCCTGTATGACACCCTCGGCCCTGTCGGTGGTTTCCGTTGTCGTCATCGGCCTGCTCCGTCGACGTGGTTGGCTAGCCAGAGTTCCAGCAATCCGATCTGCCACAACGGGTTCCCCCGCAACGGGGTGAGATTGCCGTTGGGATCGTCGAGCATCCCGGCGACCGCGTCGGGAGCGAACAGACCACGGTCACGCGCGGCCTGGCTGTGCAGCGCGTCGCGGACCAGGTCGAGGTAGGGACCGGCGAGATGCTTGAGCGCGGGCACGGGGAAATAGCCCTTGGGCCGGTCGATGACGTCGGCCGGGATGACCTTGCGCGCAGCGTCTTTCAGGACGCCTTTACCGTCCTGGGCGGTCTTGAGTTCCGGCGGGCACGTCGCCGCGAGCTCGACCAGCTCGTGGTCGAGGAAGGGCACGCGGCCCTCCAGCCCCCACGCCATGGTCATGTTGTCGACGCGTTTGACCGGGTCGTCGACGAGCATGACGGTGGTATCGAGGCGCAATGCCCGATCGGTCGCGGTGGCCGCGCCGGGATGGCTGAAGTTCTGCAGCGCGAAAGCGCCCGCGGAATCGTGCTCGAGCCGCCATTGCGGTTGCAGCAGGCGGTTGACCGCGTCGTGGCTGCGGTCGAAGAACGCCGCGCGGTAGTGCCGCTGCGCGTCGGCCGGATCGTTGTCGACGGCCCGCGCCATCGGCGGGTACCAGTGATAGCCGGCGAAGATCTCGTCGGCGCCCTGTCCGGACTGCACGACCTTCACATGCTGGCTGACCTCCTGCGACAGCAGGTAGAACGCCACGCAGTCGTGGCTCATCATGGGCTCGCTCATGGCTTCGATGGCACCGGAGAGCGCAGGCAGCATGCGCGAGGAGTCGATACGGATCTGGTGGTGGTCGGTGTCGAACTGGCGGGCGATGATGTCCGAGTACTTGAACTCGTCGCCCTCCTCGCCACCGGCGGATTCGAATCCGATGGAGAAGGTGGCCAGGCCGTGCTGGCCGGCTTCGGCGAGCAGACCGACGATCAAGCTGGAGTCCAGGCCACCGGACAGCAGGCAGCCCACCGGCACGTCCGCGACCAGGCGGCGCTCGACCGCGGTGCGCAGTGCCGCCAGCACCGCGTCCCGCCAGTCGTTCTCGGTCCAGTCGGCCCGCTCGAGCGACCGCTCGAAAACCGGTTCCCAGTACGTCGTTTCCGTGCGCTTGCCGTCCCGTTCGATGCGCATGACGGTGCCCGGCGGCAGCTTCTGCACACCACGCAGGATGGTGCGCGGGGCGGGCACGACCGAGTGAAAGCTCAGATAGTGTTGCAGCGCAACAGGATCGAGTTCGGTATCGACACCGCCGGCAGCCACCAGCGCCGGGAGTGACGACGCGAAACGCAGCGCTCCCCCGTCGGCTTCACACCAGTACAAGGGCTTGACGCCGAGGCGGTCACGCGCCAACAGCACCCGGCCCGATTCGATCTCCGCGACCGCGAAGGCGAACATCCCGTACAGGTGCTCGACGACGCGTTCACCCCACTCCTGGTACCCCTTCAGCACCACCTCGGTGTCGCTGTGCGAGAAGAAGCGGTATCCCTTGCTCGAAAGTTCTTGGCGCAGTTGGGGATAGTTGTAGATGCACCCATTGAAGACGACGGTGAGGCCGAGCTCCGGATCGTGCATGGGCTGGTGTCCGTGACTGGACAGATCGATGATGGCCAGACGCCGGTGACCCAACGCCACCCCGTCCCGCACCCATAGTCCGCTACTGTCCGGGCCCCGCGGTGCCATGCGGTCGGTCATGGCAGCAACCGCCGCCAGATCAGCACCACGGCCCCAGGCGATTTCGCCGGCAATGCCGCACATGGTGGAAGTCAGCTCCCTTGGTGGACGTCTCCGGCTCCACCGTACCCGATGTGCACCGTCGACGTGCGGATGATTCAAATTTGTTCTGCTGCAATATGTTTGCTCGCGAAGCTCTCAGCGATCCGATTTACGGCCACGAAAGTGCCCGTGCCGCTGACTGCGCTCCCGCAGCGTCATCTGGCGTTTCCTGTTGATTTCCAATCGATTTCGGGATGCAGGGTCCGGTTAGCCGGCTACCGCCTTGCGCGGTAGCCGACTAACCTCGTCAAAATGTCTGTGCCACTACCCCGTTGGACAGTGGGATACGCGCGCGGACCACGCAATTGCGTCCGCTGCCGTCGGCGCCTCTGTACCGATCGCCGCCACGCGTCGAATCGACCGTATTGAGTTGTCGCTCGCGTCCGTCAAGGACTGCTCCCCTCCATGGCTCCGCTCGATCAGCTCAGGGCAGGCGCTGCCCTCGGCTTCACATACCCGGGCACGGGCCGGCCGAAACCTCCGAGCCGCAAATTGGGGAAAATCGCAGGCACACTGGTCAGGTGATCGATTTCCGCGGGTACCTGCTGGTCGCCGCCCTGCTCGCCACGACCGCCCTGACGCTGGTCCTCGGGATCACCGATCCCGAGGCGCCGCTGTCCTACCCGACCCGGTTCCTGGTGTGGAACATGTTCCTGGCCTGGATCCCGGTGCTGTTCGCGGCCGCGTTTGCCGCGGTGACGCGGCGCCGCTGGCTGCTTCCGCTGGGGCTGGGCTGGCTCGCGTTCCTGCCGAACGCGCCATACCTGGTCACCGACCTGGTCCACCTGGGTGAACGGGACGAGCTGTGGCGCCACGTCCTGCAGTACGGGTTCGCGGCGTGGACCGGCATCCTGCTGGGCACCGTGTCCCTGTTGCTGGTGCACAAGAGGATCGATCGCGAGTTCGGACCTATCTGGGGCTGGCTGACCGTGGTGACGTCCGTGGGTCTCTGTGCGATCGGCGTCGTGATCGGCCGGTTTCAGCGCTGGAACTCCTGGGACCTGGTCACCCGGCCCCACGCGGTCGTGGCGGCCACGTTCGAGTGGGTGCGCTCGCCACTGTCGTACGTGCAGTCCACCGGGGTCGGGCTGGCGGTCGCCGCGTTCTTCGGATTGGCCTACGTGACCGTCTGGGCGCTGGGCGGCGCATCCCGCCCGCTGGTCAGCGCGAGTCCAGGAAGGTGATGACCGCCAGCACCCGGCGGTGATCTTCACCGGTGTCGGGCAGGTTCAGCTTGCTGAGAATGCTGCGCACGTGCTTCTCGACGGTGCCTTCGGTCACCCAGAGCTGATGTGCGATGCCGGCGTTCGACCGGCCCTCCGCCATCAGGGCCAGCACTTCGTGTTCGCGTTCGGTCAACACCGCCAGCGGGTCTTCCCGGCGCTGGGCCGCGAACAGCTCCTGGACGAGGGCGGGGTCCACCACCGATGCGCCGCCCGTGATGCGGTGCAGCGTCTCGAGGAAGTCGGTCACATCGATGACGCGGCTCTTGAGCAGGTAGCCGATACGCTGACCGCCGCCGAGCAGTTCCATCGCATGCTCGACGTCGACGTGTGCCGACAACACGAGGATCGCGACATTCGGCAGCTCGCCGCGGATCACCTTGGCGGCGTCCAGACCCTCGGTCGTGTGCGTCGGTGGCATGCGGATATCGGTCACCACCAGGTCGGGGACGGTGTCCCGGACCAAGGCGAGCAGCTCGTCGCTGTCACCGGCCTGCCCGACGACGGTGAAACCCGCGCCGCTGAGCAGGCTCGCCACCCCTTCCCGAAGCAGCACGTCGTCGTCGGCGACGACGACGCGTGTCCCCTCCCGTGCGCCCACTGCGTCCACGTATGTCCTGTTCGTCTCGATCCTGGCCGCCGTGCCGTCAGACGCCGGACGTGCCGCTCATTGCGTTCATCTTGCCTGGCCCCGGTCCCGAGTCGCTCGCGGTCCGGTGAATCGGCCCGGGACCCGCTGACCGGGGCCGGGCATTGCAGCTAGCCCTACCCCCTATTTGGGCGCTGGCATCGACGACACCGGCGATGCCGCGGAGCAATCTGGATACCAGCCGGACACGGCCAACCGAAGAATTCAGAACACCGAAAGCTGGTAGAGGACAATGCATATCACCCGCACCCGGATCATCCCGCTGGCCGCGACCGCCGCTGCGGCCCTGGCCATCGTCGCCGCCCCGACCGCGGCGGCCGCGACCCTGCCCACCGGATCCACCGTCACCCAGAGCAGCGGCAACGCCCAGATCGTGGCGACCCCGGGCCCGGCAGCCCAGGAAGCCGGCCAGTTGCAGCAGCCGTTCGGCGGCGACTACGGCTTCCTGCTGTTCCACAACCACTGACCCGATCCCGACCCCTAACCGTCCGACCGAAAGCGAGCACCGATCATGAAGAACTCCCTGAAGCGCGCCACCGTCTGGTTGGCCATCGCCGCGGTCGGCGGGGCACTCGTGGTGGCACCCGTCGCCGCCGCGGACACCAACCCGACCGTTCCCTCCGGCACCGACACCTACAGCCAGTACGTGAACGGCGAACACAACACGAACGCGCCGGCAGGCCACGTCGATCAGTCGTTCTGACGCTTCCGCCAACTCGCCGTCTGCGCCGTCCTGACCGCGGTTAGGGTCGTGACGAGATCAGGCGACCAGACGGGAGGCGGCCGATGAACCCGGCACGATGGAATCCGGCTGTCTCCACCCCGCCGTGGTACATCGGCCTACTCGTCGCGGCGGGACTGATCGCCGCCGAGGTCGGGGTGGTGCAGCTGCTCCGGGATCCGCCGCCGCACAGCACCTACGCCATCGTCTTCATGTTCGGCGTGCTGGTCATGAGCGCGGGCTGGGGCCTGGGCCTGTCACTGCTCACCACCGTCGCCAGCACGTTCGCCTATCTGTGGGTGCATCTGGACGGCGGCCCGCTCTTGCCCCTCAAGCCCATCGACGTTCTCACCGTGTCGGTGTTCCTGCCCATCGCCGGGATCGCGAATGTTCTTGGCTGGCAACTGCGTAACCGCGCCCGCGACGCCTACCAGAGCTGGCAGGTCGCCACCGAGGCCACCGAGCGCGTGCGCGAACTCGCCGACCAGCAGGGGGCGCTGCGGCGGGTCGCGACGCAGATCGCCGAAGGCAGATCACCGTCCGACGTCCTATCGGGCGTTGCCGACGAAGTCGCCGCGGTGCTGCACGTCCGCAACGCCGGGCTTGTCCGATTCGAGCCGGGCGGCACCGCGACTCTCGTTGCGGCACACGATGAGCCCGGACTCACGGCCGTCTCCGTCGGGACCACGTTGCCCCTCGACGGCGACGGCGTCATCGCCAAGGTCCGCTCGACCGGCCGCCCGGCGCGTATGGACATCCAGGACGGTGCCAGTGGTTCGACACTCCGCGACCTGGGGCTGTACGCGTGCGTCGGCGTACCCGTCACCGTCGACGGACAGCTCTGGGGCGCAATGATTGTCGGCACATCCGGTCCGGATGCACTGCCCGCCGACACCGAGGACTGTCTGAAGGACTTCGCCGAACTCATCGGCACGGCCATCGCGAACGCGCATGCGCGCGCCGAGCTCGTCGCGTCCCGCGCCCGCATCGTCACCGCCGCCGACAACGCCCGGCGCGGCATCGAACGCGACCTGCACGACGGCGCCCAGCAGCGCCTGGTCACGCTGGCCCTGCAGGTGCGCACCCTCGAGATGGCCATCCCGCCGGATCCCGCCGAACTGCGGTCCCGCCTCGCCGGCATCGGCGACGGACTGCGTACCGCGAGCGACGAGCTGCGCGAGCTCGCGCACGGGGTCCATCCCGCGATCCTGTCGCGCGGCGGGCTGCGTCCGGCACTGCGCGATCTTGGCCGGCGCGCACCGCTGCCCGTGGAGGTCAACGTCGATGTCCCGGCGCGGCTGCCCCAGGCCGTCGAGATCGCCGCGTACTACACCGTCGCCGAAGCCCTCACCAACGCCGCAAAGCACGCGCAGGCATCCGTGGTCACCGTGAACGTCCACACCGACGCGACATCGCTGCGCATCTCGGTCGCCGATGACGGGGTCGGTGGTGCGAACCTCGACGCCGGCAGCGGTCTGGTCGGCCTCGAGGACCGGGTGGCCGCACTCGGCGGCAAGCTCCACCTGTCCAGCACCGTGGGCGCCGGCACCACCCTGGTGGCGGAGATGCCGCTGAAAGAGGCCACCGCCGTCGGCACAGATGGCAGCTAGCAGGAATGCCCCGACTGCATCACCCGCGCGACAATGAAGTACATGACGAACGGACGATCTCTGCGATGCGTCATCGTCGATGACAACGCCGACTACCTGGCCGCGGCGACAGCACTGCTGCAGCAGGGCGGCATCGACGTGGTCGGTACGGCGCGGTCGCTCTCGGACGGAATGCACACCGTCGAACGGCTGCGGCCGGACATCGCGCTGGTGGACGTGAACCTGGGCGAGGAGAGCGGATTCGACCTTGTCGCCCAACTGAATTCCCATGCGGGCACCGCCACCGTCATGGCCATCCTGACTTCCACCTTCACCGAACTGCCCGTCGCCGAGCTGACGGACTCGCCCCCGAGGTTTCTGCCGAAACTCGATCTGTCGGGCGACGCGATCCGCGCCCTCATCGCCTGACGGCCCGAGCCGCACCCGGCCGCGCCACACAGCCGAAACGGCCCGGCCCCCGCCAATGTCACCCCTCGATACCGCCTTCTCATCGAAAACCCTTGGAAGGCAGAAACACTGGTCTGGTGGAGCCGGGCCGGTCGCCGGGCGCGCGATCAGAGAGGCTGATCCAGCGCGCCGGCAGACTGGTTGGCCTCGTCGCGGTCTGCGCCGGCGACAGGTGCCAGCGTCAACGCTCCGATGGCGGCGACAGCGGCCAGCCACGGGGCGAAGTGCTTGACGGCGATCTTCATGGTCGGCACGTCCTTTCAGGTCGGTGGCCGGTATTCCGGCGTGCTTCCATCGTCGGGCCTGACCTGCACGTTTGTCGCTCCCGCAGGCACCCGTTGTGCCCTTGCAGCTAGCGGGTACACGAAGACGATCCGTGACGTCGCCCACGAGGGCCGCGCGCCCATCGCGGTTGAAGCCAGGTACGCGCTGAGGCCGTCTGAGGTCCCTGAGTTCGGTAACCGACGGCAGATTGCCGCCGTGATCGACGTCAGGGACGTCGTACCTCTTCAGCGGTCAGTACCGGCGGCCGAGCACCCGCCGCCGACGGGCACTCGCCGCATGGCACGGGGTCGGTCCCGTCACCGGCATCCTCACTGCCGACGACGGGGCGGTGTACCCGTTGGACCGCGCGTACATCATCGGTCGCAACCCGATGATCGACCCCGCGGGGGTGCCGGCGCAGGCAACGTCGACAAATCCGCCCAGCGGACCAGTCCGGTCCATGAGGGCCGCGATCTCGATACAGTCCGACGATGCACGCCGCCGCGCTGAACCGTCTGGCCGATGCCCTGCCCGACGGCGCGCTGATCACCGACCCCGACATCATCGAGCGCTACCGCCGAGATTCGGCAGCCGACCCGAACGCCGGCACCCCCGTCGCCGTGGTGCGCCCCGCCGGTACCGCTGACGTGCAGCAGGTGCTGCGGTGGGCCGCCGAACACCGCGTCGCCGTGGTACCGCGCGGCGCCGGATCGGGCCTGTCCGGCGGGGCCGACGCCGTCGACGGATCCATGGTGCTCAGCACCGAACGGATGCGGGACATCCGGATCGATCCGGCCACCCGGACAGCCGTGGTGCAGCCGGGCCTGACCAACACCGAGGTCAAGCGCGCGGCTGCCGAACACGGTCTGTGGTACCCGCCGGACCCGTCGTCCATCGACATCTCGTCGATCGGCGGCAATGCCGCGACCAACGCGGGCGGCCTGTGCTGCGTGAAGTACGGCGTCACCGGTGATTACGTGCTCGGCATGGAGGTCGTGCTGGCCGACGGCACGGCGTTGCGGCTGGGTGGTCCGTTACTGAAAGACGTTGCGGGACTGTCGTTGACGAAACTGTTCATCGGATCCGAGGGCATTCTGGGGGTCATCACCGAGCTGACGCTGCGGTTGATCCCGGCTCAGCCGCCCGCGTCGACCGTCGTGGCTTTGTTCGACTCCGTCGAGGATGCCGCCAACGCGGTGGTCGCCATCACCGGTGAAATCCGGCCGGCCATGCTGGAATTCATGGATCACGCGAGCATCAACGCCGCCGAGGACCACATGCGGATGGGCCTGGACCGGTCTGCCCGGGCGATGTTGTTGATGCAGTCCGACGCGCCGGGGGCCGCAGCGGAAGAAGTGGCGACGATCGTGCGCAACTGCGAGAAGTGCGGTGCCACCGAAGTTTTCGCCACCGATGATCCGGCCGAGGGCGCCGCGTTCACCGCCGCCCGCCGCGGCATGTTCGGCGCGGTCGAGAAGCTCGGCAGCTTGCTGCTCGAGGACGTGGGCGTCCCGATACCGCAACTTCCCGCGTTGGTCACTGGGGTCGAGGACATCGCCGATACCTGCGACGTGCAGATCTACATGGTGGCGCACGCCGGCGACGGCAACACCCATCCGATCATCGTGTACGACCCCACCGACCCCGACGCCACCGACCGCGCCCAGCGCGCGTTCGCCCGCATCATGGAGCTGGCCATCGGGCTCGGCGGCACCATCACCGGCGAACATGGCGTCGGACGGCTGAAGCGGGACTGGCTACCCGCTCAGCTGGGCGACGACGCCATGGCCCTGACCCGGCGCATCAAAGACGCGCTGGATCCGCAGGGTATTCTCAACCCCGGTGCGGTGCTGCGCTAGTCACCTCGACGTGGGCCCGGACCCGTCCGGCGTCGTCGCACCAGCCCTTGCTCGCGGCGTATGCCAGCATGCCGGCCAGGTTCTGCCGCCATTGGTCGTCATCGCCCCGGCCGGCCAGGTCGGTCAGCACGTCCGGCGCGATCCAGGCGTGCTCGGGTATCTCGATGACCACATTGAAGGCCGTGAAGTCGTCCGGTTCACGCACCTCGACGACTGGCGGGATTCCGGTGGGGTCGATGTGCAGGTACATTCGCGCTCCTTCGTTGACAGGCGCCGCCGATTGTGTGCGGGATCACCGGCCGCTGACGGCACGTGTCCCACCCCGTGGGGCGAAAAGTCGATCTCACGTGCGCGTCGCCTGGCGGTAACCAACGATCCGTACAGTCGCTGGCATGTCCGAAGAACCCACGAGCCTCGCCGAGCAGACCTTCCGGGATCTGCTCACCGCGGCCATCACGCGGGGAGACCGGCCGCCACCCACCACGATTCTGGGCCCGACCTGCTGGATTGCGCTCGACGCGCTGGCCCGCGAGCACCCGGACGCCACGCCCGAGCGCGTCGTCGCGGCATACGACGCGTTCGCGATCGAACATCAGGGCATCGACGGAACCGAGAACGACGTCGAGGCCGAGGTCGATCCCACCACGGCGCGGGCCACCGAATACGCCGCCATCGACGCGCTGGTGGCGCAACTGACCATCACCTACCCGAACATCGACCCCCGGACGGTGCGGGCCGTTGTCCGCCGGATACACGCCGATTTCCACGATCACGCGGTGCGGGACTTCATCCCACTCTTCGTGGAGCAGGCTGCGCACCGGAAACTCGCCTAGACCGACCTGCTTCGAGAGCGGCACCGCCCTGGCAAGGTAGTGCCCGTGTCCACTCACCTGACCGACGAAGAGGCCCTGCTCGTCGCGACCGTGCGCGCGTTCATCGACCGCGACGTCAAGCCCACGGTGCGCGATGTCGAACACGCCAACACCTACCCCGAGGCGTGGATCGAACAGATGAAGCAGATCGGCATCTACGGGCTCGCGATCCCCGACGAGTACGGCGGTTCCCCGGTGTCGATGCCGTGTTATGTCGAAGTGACGCAGGAACTCTCACGCGGGTGGATGAGCCTGGCCGGCGCCATGGGCGGTCACACCGTGGTGGCCAAGCTGATCGGCCTGTTCGGCACCGAGGAACAGAAGCAGACGTACCTGCCGCGCATGGCCACCGGTGAACTGCGCGCGACCATGGCGCTGACCGAACCGGGCGGCGGCTCGGATCTGCAGAACATGTCGACCACTGCCCGCCGGGACGGCACCGACCTGGTGATCAACGGATCCAAGACGTGGATCAGCAACGCGCGCCGCTCGGGGCTGATCGCACTGCTGTGCAAGACCGACCCGTCCGCCGAGCCACGGCACAAAGGCATTTCGGTGGTGCTCGTCGAACACGGTCCCGGGCTGACGGTGTCACGCGATCTGCCCAAGCTGGGCTACAAGGGCGTCGAATCCTGCGAGCTGACGTTCGACGGCTACCGCACGCCCGCGTCGTCGATCCTCGGGGGCGAGCCCGGCAAGGGCTTCGGCCAGATGATGAAAGGCCTTGAGACAGGCCGGATTCAGGTGGCCTCGCGTGCGCTCGGCGTCGCGACCGCGGCGTTGGAGGACGCACTCGACTACGCGCAGGAACGCGAGAGCTTCGGGCAACCGATCTGGAAGCACCAGTCGGTGGGCACCTACCTGGCGGACATGGCCACCAAACTCACCGCGGCGCGCCAGCTGACGCGGTATGCCGCCGAGCGCTACGACAGCGGCGAACGCTGCGACATGGAAGCGGGCATGGCCAAGCTGTTCGCATCCGAGATCGCCATGGAGATCGCGCTCAATGCCGTCCGGATCCACGGTGGCTACGGCTATTCCACCGAATACGACGTCGAACGCTACTTCCGCGACGCCCCGCTGATGATCGTCGGCGAAGGCACCAACGAAATCCAGCGCAACGTCATCGCCGCGCAGTTGGTCGCCCGCGGTGGGCTCTGATGGATAAGGGACGCGCCGGCAACGTCATCGGGTTCGTCCTCGCCGCAGCCGTCGTCGGTGCGTTGACCGGTCTGGCGGCGGGCAGCTTCCGCGTGCTGCTCGATTACGCGACACAGTGGCGCGCCTCGCTGTCGCAGTGGTCTCACGGAAGTTGGTGGGGCCCAATCGTCGTCGTCGCCATCTGTGCCGCCTGCACCGCGCTGGCGGCGTCGCTGGTCCGCCGCGTCGAACCGTTCGCCGAGGGCAGCGGTATTCCGCGCGTCGAGGCAGTGGTCGCCGGCCGCGCCGAACCGGGCCGGTTCCGAATCCTGCCGGTCAAGTACGTCGGTGGACTGCTGGCCCTCGGCTCGGGCCTCGCCCTCGGCCGCGAAGGGCCGTCGGTACAGATGGGCGGTTCCATCGCCGTCATCGTCGCCTCGGCGACCCGCCGTCCCCAAGCTGATCTGCGCATCCTCGCCGCCGCCGGTGCGGCCGCCGGCCTGGCGACCGCGTTCAACGCGCCGATCGCCGGCGGGGTGTTCGTCCTGGAGGAGCTCGTCAAGCGCTTCGACCCGCGCACCACCGTCGCCACGCTGGTCGCCTCGGCGTCCGGCTTCATGGCGGCCTACCCATTCGTCCGCTCGGGCAGTGAATTCGAGGTGCCGGCCCTGGCCGATCCGGCGCTGGCCGACTCCGGGTGGATACTGGCCGTCGGCGTGCTCACCGGAGTCCTGGGGGTGCTCTACAACAAAGCCATCATGTTCGGCCTGCGCACCGCCGATACCAGCCGCTGGCCGGTCGAGGTCCGTGCCGCACTCATCGGCGCCGGCGTCGGTGTGCTGGTCTGGTACTCCCCCAACCTCGCAGGTGGCGGCGACCACCTCACCCAGGAAGCGCTGCTGGGCCACGGCGCCATCGGTGCCGTCACGGCGGTGCTGGTGCTGCGTTTCGTCCTGGGCGTGGTCTCGTATGCCGCGGGTACACCGGGCGGCCTGTTCGCACCGATGCTCGTCCTCGGCGCCGATGTCGGACTGATCGTCGGCCTGATCGCGACCCATGTCGCGCCACAATCGGCGCCTGCTCCGGCGGCCCTTGCCCTCATCGGCATGGCAGCGTTCTTCACCGCCACCGTCCAGGCGCCGGTGACGGGCCTCATCCTCGCCACCGAACTCACGGGCAGCGCGAACCAGCTGCCCCCGATGCTCGGTGCCTGTGCGACGGCGCTACTGGTCGCCATCGCACTCGGCTCGCGACCGATCTACGACCTGCTCACCGACCGGGCAGCCGCTGCCGCCACAGCCGCGAAAACGTAGCTCAGCGCAGATTTCCGGCGTATCTGCTTGCCAGCGCGCCGATTTCGATGAGCCACAGCAGGGTGTCGCGGGCGGTTTCCTCGAACGGCCGCGCGACGATGCCGAGGTCCTCCGTGGTGGGCGACGTGTCGAAGCGGGTGTCCCGCTCGGCGACCTCGACGGTCTCGACGTCCGCGGGGAGGTGGATGTCGTCCGGCAGCACCTTGTTGAGCAGTTCCACGAAACGGCTGAAGGGCTTGGCCACGATGGACGGCGTCGTCACAAATGGCAGCCAGCGTCCGGTAATCTTGTGCAGCGTGCCGTGCATCAGGTCCCCGGTCAGGTGATGGCCGGGCACCACATAGCGACGCGGTCCGTTGCCCCGCACCATGCATGCGGCAACGACATCGGCGACATCGCGGACATCGACGTAGTGGGCACCGCCCCTCGGCCACACGGGAAGCCAGCCCTTCACGATCCAGGTGAACAGCTCGACCTGAGTCCCCAGATACGGATCGTGCGGCCCCAACACGCCACCGGGGTACACCGACACCACGGGAGCCCCGCCCGACTGGAATGCTCGAATCTGTACCTCTGACTCACGTTTCGACTTGGCGTACGGCAGGTCGACGTCGCCCAGCGGCAGGTCGGGTCCGCCGCCGTCGCTACACGTGAGGGCCACCGTCGACGAAATGTGCACGATGGGGTCGAGACCGCGTTCCACGGCACCGCCCACGACCAATTCCGTTGCGCGCAGGTTGGTCCGGGTGATCTCGGCGGCTCGGCGCGCGTCGAGACTGAACACGGCGGCCGCGTGGACGACGGCGTCGACACCGTCGAGTCCGGCAGCTACCACCTCGTGGTCCAGCACATCACCGACGACGATGTCGTCGACCGAAACACCCAGCGGTTCAAGTGATATCGGCACCTGCTCCGCCCGCCGAACCAGCATCCGCACGTCGTGTCCGTCACGGATCAGCGCGGCAACGATATGCGCTCCGACAAAGCCCGTCCCCCCGGTCACCAGAACCTTCATCGTCCGTCCTTCCCCGGGGCTCGCCGGCCATTGTCGGTATGGCGCCGACCCCGCACAGGCCGCTGGGCCGCGTCGCCGCCCGCACCCTATCCCCGACCCGCGGCCATTCGCTGGAAATCCGGATCACGCTTCGGCGTCACTATCGGCACCATCGCCGGCGACGGCCGCCCTGAGCTTCTCGACCGCGTGCCGGCCGATGTCGACGGAGTTCTGGACGATTCCGGAAATCCCTTCTGCGACATCACCTCTGATGATGTCTGCGGCGTTGTCGACGATGTCCGACGCCTTCTCGACCGAATGCGCGGCGACGTCCCGTACCGCGTCGAGCGAATCCTTGGGGTTGAGTGGCATCGCGGTCTCCTCCGGTCGGTGGTTAGCCAAGACGGTAGACCTCGGCGCCAGAGGAAGCTCCCGATATCCGGGAACCCGCCCACCCTGCGCCATCGCCGGACCCTAGCCTCGTGCCATGGACGAGGTGTTCATCGTCGACCGCGTGGTGATCGCGCCCGGATGCGCGCAGCGATTCCTCGACGCCTACCTGGCCGGGTACGCGCCCGGTGCCCGTGCGCGCGGCATGACGCTGCGGGACGTCCTCGTGAGCCCGCCGATCTGGTTCGACGATCGGACCAACACCGTCACCATCACCTGGACACTGCCCGATGCCGCCGCCTGGTGGCGGATGACGTGGTGCGGCCGTTCGGACCCGAGCCTGGCCGAATGGTGGGACAGCATCAGCGATTTCGTCGTCGAGCGCGAGCGGAGTGTGGCCGGCCGGCCCGACAACGTCGTTCTGGCGGCCGATGACGCGCTGGTGGGTGCCACGGGTTCAACGGCGCTCTGCGTGACGCGCCTGGTCGACGTCGCCGAGACCGACCGCGTCCGCGTACTGGACGCGTTGCGTGTCGCGGCTCACGGCAGCGGAGCCTTCGCGCATGTCGTGGCGCCGACACTGCCGGGCACGCGCAACGGCGGCGACATCCTGGTGCACTTGCGGTTCCACGATCAGCAGTCCTGGGAGCAAAGCACATTCGATGAGGCCCTGGCCGACCCGGCTATCACCCATGTCAACGGCGCGACCTACCACGGCACACCCACACGACGCGGCTCGGGCACCGTCTACCGCACACTGCTACTGCGGGTTGATCCGGCAGTCGACGACGCGACGGTCGCCCGGTTCGAAGGCGAACTGTTGTCGATGCCGGGGTTCGTCGCCACCATTGCGGCGTGGCAGCTCAGCCGCGTCGACACCGCAATGGGCTCCAGCCCGTGGACGCACGTGTTCGAGCAGGAGTTCACCGACGTCGACGGTCTCCTGGGGCCGTACCTGATGCACCCGATCCACTGGACCGTGGTGGATCGCTGGTTCGATCCCGAGACCACCGACGTGATCGTGCGAGATCGGTTGTGCCACAGCTTCTGTGAACTGCAGTCACCGGTGCTCTGACGGCCCGCGGGCTGAGATGCGGCACGAGTACCCGATCAGCCGAAGGCGTTCAGCGGCCGCGGCAGGTTCAGGACCAACTGCGCATCCTTGGCGATGTCCAGGCTCAGGACCCGGGACGCGCCGAGCCCGTCGAGCAGGTCGCTGAGCGGGCCGCCGTTACGGGCGATGGTCACGTCGCGCGGGAAGCTGCGCTGCGCGTACGACAGCGTGTTGGACTGCACCGACGTCTGGTGCCACTGGCCGTCGACCAGATGGATCATGGTGTTGGTGCCCATGCGGGACTGCGACGGCACGTCGGTGAACTCGGGCAGCGGCGCGTGCAGCGTCACATCGGGTTTCCCTGTGGGCCCGTCGATCTCGGCGTGCACGGCGTCACTGATGTCGACGCTGATGTCGGTGCGCCACTTCGGCAGCTGGTAACCGTTGACTCCGCGAACCCGGGCGATCTCGGTGGTGACCGGTAGCGCCAGCACGTGCGCGTAGAAGTTCCTGCGCCGCACGGCATTCAGCAGTTCGAGTTCGGGCAGCAGGCCGGACACCACGCCGTGGTCTCCGGGCCTGCGGATGACGGCGGCAACGGACACCTCATCGTAGGGATCGTTGTCGCACACCGCGTACGAGAAGAACGTCAGCGCGGCGATGCCGTAACCGGGCACGGCGCGCAATGGCTCCAGCGGTGCGGGGAGCATCGCGGCCAAACGGTCCAGCGGCGCAAGCAGATTCGCCTGAACGATGCTGGCACGGTAGTAGAAGTTCGGCGCCCACAACGGCCCCACCCGTGAGTCGACCTGAACCTTCGGGATGCGCCGGAACCAGTCGATGTTGCCTACCGCGGGGTCTTGTGCCACCTCGTCCAGATTCGGGTTCGAGCGGTAGCGGTCGTAGTAACCGCCCTTCGGCACCTCGACGGTCTGGCCGGCGAATTCGACCTCGGTGAGTTGCGTAGCCATGGTGATGGACCTCGTCCTTCGTAGGGATTGACAGCTCAAGGCTGACAGCAGGCGGCCACGGTCCACAGGTGTCGGATGGCCAATAACTTGTGATAAGTGGCCAAACAGGTGTCAGGGGTAGGCAAGTGGACAACTATCGAACAGGTCCCACCTCGTTGAGCAGTTCCACCCCGTGAGCATGAGGAGACAACCATGACCGACATCAAGCCGGTGCTCGAGCCCGAGGCCCTCGCCTTCTGCCAGGCCACCGACACACCGCCATTCCCCTACCAGCTGCCGCCGGCCGAAGGCCGCAAGACGGTCGACGAGGTGCAGTCCGGCGCAGTCCAGATGCCCGACGTCGACGACGAGTGGATCACCGTCGAGGGCGGACCCACGGGCTCGGTGCAGGTCCGCATCGTCAAGCCCGCCGGGACCACCGGCCCCCTGCCGGTGATCTTCTACATCCATGGCGCGGGCTGGGTATTCGGCAACGCCCACACGCACGACCGCCTGGTCCGGGAACTGGCCGTCGGCGCCGACGCCGCCGTGGTGTTCCCCGAGTACGACCTGTCCCCCGAAGCCAAGTATCCGACCGCCATCGAGCAGAACTACGCCGCCGCACAATGGGTCTTCGCCCACGGCGCCGAAAAAGGCTTGGATTCTTCGCGATTCGCGGTGTCCGGCGATTCGGTGGGTGGCGACATGGCCGCCGTGCTCACGCTCATGGCCAAGGACCGGGGCGACGTGACGATCTGCCACCAGGTGCTGCTCTACCCCGTCACCGCGGCGGACTTCGACACGCCGTCGTATCACCAGTTCGCCGAACACTACTTCCTGAGCCGCGAGGGCATGAAGTGGTTCTGGGATCAGTACACCGAGAACGACGCGCAACGCGATGAGATCCACGCGTCACCGTTGCGTGCCACCGTCGAGCAGCTCGAAGGTCTACCACCGGCTCTGGTGATCACTGCCGAGGCTGACGTCCTGCGCGACGGCGGCGAGGCCTACGCCGCGAAACTGCGCGAGGCCGGTGTGCCTGTCGTGCAGGTGCGGTTCGGCGGCATCATCCACGACTTCATGATGCTCAATGCACTCCGTTCGACTCACGCGGCCACTGCCGCAATCAAACTCGCGCAGGACACGCTGCGCACCGCACTGCAGGAGCAGACACCATGACGACATTCGCGTCTCCGCCCGTGGCCGGCGCCCGCACCGCGCTGCTGCGCCGGATCCCAGGAGTCAAATGACCAGCAACACGTTGAGTGACGCCGGTGCCAAGCTAATGAACCGCGCACACCGGCTGATCCTGACCCTCAGCGGAAACAGGCTGTTGGCCAAGCCCTTCGGCATGGCGCTGGTGGAGTTGCATACGACAGGTCGCAAGTCCGGGCTGCCGCGGTCCTGCTATCTGACGTCGCCCGTGCACAATTCGGGTCAGGTCGTGCTCGTCGCCTCCAAGGGCGGCGACGACCGCAACCCGGACTGGTACCGCAACCTCCAGGCCAACCCCGAGTGCGAGATCGTGATAGACGGACAGCGCCGGCAGATGTCTGCGCGCACCGCAACAGCCGCAGAAAAGGCCGAGCTGTGGCCGAAGATCGTGTCCGCCTACCGGGGCTACGCCGACTACCAACGACGGACCAGCCGGGACATACCGGTCGTGATCTGCGAGCCGAGATGACCAACCAGATCATCGTTTTCGGCGCGACCGGGTATCTGGCCGCGACTGTGCGATCAGCGCCTCTCAACCACGGATCTGACGATCTGTGCGCACCCTCGACCCGAATCTGCCCGGCTCGGCGCGCCCCTAGCCGCGCCCGAGGACTTCGACGACCTTCTTGGCCGTGGCTTTCGCGGAGCCGGGGTTCTGCCCGGTCACGAGGCGACCGTCGGCAACGACGTACGAAGCGAAGGGAATGAGCCCCTTTTCGTAGAGTGCGCCGCGCTTCTTCATTTCTTCTTCGACGTTGTAGGGCACCAGCTTGTCGACGCGGGCCACGACTTCCTCGGTCCAGGAGAAGCCGGTGAGTTTGCGGCCCGCCACGAGCAGCGAGCCGTCCGAAAGCGTGGTGTTCAGCAGCCCGGCGTAGCCGTGGCAGACCGAGGACACGACTCCCCCGCGTTCGAAGATTTCCCGTGAGATACGTTGCAGTCCTTCGCTGTCCGGGAAGTCGAACATCACCGCGTGGCCGCCGGTGAAGTAGATGGCGTCGAAATCCGCCGAGTCGATGTCCGCCGGCGCGGCGGTGTCGGCCAGCAGCGCCATCTTGGCGGCGTCGGCTTTCCAGGCTTTGGCGCTCTTGTCGAAGTTGGGGAACTTCAGCGACCGCGGCTCCAGCGGCGAGAGCCCACCCTGGGGGCTGACGATGGTCTGCTCGTAGCCGGCCTCGGCGAAGACGTGGTAGGCATGCGTCAGCTCCGACAGCCACAAGCCGGTCGGCTCGGACGGGTCCTCGTAGTGCGAGACGTTGGTGACGACGTTCAGGATGCGCTTGGTCATACGGCAAGAATTCCGCAGGCGGGAATGCGGCGCTACGAGTTGGCCACTTCTCACAACTTGTTGGCCATTCATCACCTATTGCGTGAGACGGCTCGGCCCCTAGGCTCGGTACCGCAGGGTGACAGCAATCGGATTCGGCCGAATGAGGAGCATGTGAGTACGCACGATGTTCTCCGCTCACCGGCGGGGGTGGCTCTGCTCGTCGACCTCGCGACCGAACACGGAATGCCCGCCACCGCATCACTGCATGGCACGTCGCTGACCCGCTCCGCCCTCGATGACCTGGACGCCGAAGTACATCTGCGCGACGAGATCCAGATCATCACCAATATGCTTGGCGCCCTTGATGTCCCCGGCCTCGGCATCGAAGCCGGGCTGCGCTGCCATGCCGCCTCGCCCGGAATCTGGGGCCTGGCGTTGATGAGCTCGCGCACGTTGGGCGAGGCGATGCAGGTGGGCGTATCGCTGGCTGCGCTCAGTTTCTGCCTGTGCCGGCTCACGGTGTCGCCCGACATGACGGACGGCTACGGCCGGCTGATTCTCGACCCGTCCCACCTGCCGTCCGACCTGCGTCAGTTCGCCGTCGAGCGCGACAGCACCGGTATCCAGACGCTGCAGCGTGACCTGCTCATGTCATCGGACGCCCAGCTGCAGGTCGCGTACACCACCGAGCGGCCCGCGGACGACATCGTGCGGAAGTACGTCGACATCTTCGGCGTCGAGCCCGAGTTCGGCGCACCGCAGAACTGCCTCATCGTCAGCCTCGACGCGTTGAACAAACCACTGCCCCAGGCGAACCAGTACGCGCGCTCGATGGCCGAGAAGCAAGCCATCGAACTGCTGCGACAGCGGTCTGCGCGTGCCGGTGTCGCGGGCCTCCTGCGCGACATGATGCTGTCGAGTCCGGCGCCCGTGCTGACACTCGACGAGGCCGCACGGCAGCTGACTGTCAGCGCGCGCACGCTACGCCGGCACCTCGCTCAGGAGGGGGTGTCGCTGCGCGATCTGCAGGAGGAAACCCGTGAGGCACTCGCCGAGGAACTGGTCGCGAGCGGGATGCCCGTTGCCGAAATAGCCGACCGCCTCGGCTATTCGCAGACCTCCAGCTTCACGCAGGCGTTCCGCCGGTGGAAGGGCGTCGGGCCCCGCGAGTACCGCGAGCGATTGCGCGACCGATGACGACGCTTGACCTGCACTCCAACCGGTCTGCCGCGAGCTTGACGGTGATGCTCGACTGGGCCGCCGACTTCGGCTTGACCGCGCAGCAATGCCTCGCCGGCACCAGGATCCCGCCCGCGGCGATTCGCGTTCCCGATGCCGAGGTCACCGCGCAGCAGGAACTCAGGGCCATCACCAATATCGTTGCCGCGTTGGGTGATCAGCCCGGCCTCGGCCTGCAAGCGGCGGCCCGGTACCCGGTCACGGCGTTCGGGCTGTGGGGATTCGCCATCCTGACCAGTCCGACCTTGGGTGAGGCGATCGATGTCGCTGTGCGATTCGTCCAATTGAGTTACGCCTTCTGCACTTTCGAGACCCGCCGACACGGTGACGATCTGACGATCGTGATCGACGCCCGGGCCGTGCCGGCACCGATCCGCAGGTTCGTCCTGGAGCGCGACGCAGCGGCCATCCCCAACCTGTACCAGGAAATTCTGGGCGCCACCCCGCCGCCGAGCCGCATCAGCTTCGCCCTCCCCGATCCGGGGCCAGCCGTGACGTTCTATGAAGACATGTTCGGCTCGACGCCGGAATTCGATGACACCGAAACATCGGTCACCATCGAGTCCGGCTTGCTGAACATTCCTCTGCCGCAAGCCAGTAGCCACACCGCCAAGCTCACCGAGCAGCAGTGCCGGATGCTGCTCGAACAGCGGGAAGCCCGTACCGGCCGGGCCGGCCTGGTCCGTGACCTGCTGCTGGCCGACCCAGCCAACCCGCCGAGCCTGGCCCAGGTGGCGGACCGACTCTCGTGCAGTACCCGAACGCTGCGCCGCCAATTGGAGGCCGAGGGCACGTCGTTCCGGAAACTGCTCGACGAAGTGCGTCACCACCTCGGGACGGAGTTGTTGCAGAGCGGCATGACGGTCGAGCAGGTGTCCAACCGGCTGGGCTACACCGATGTCAGCAATTTCTCCCACGCCTTCCACCGCTGGAACGGCTCCAGCCCGCGGGCTTACCTGGCACGCCGGAAGACCTACCCGAACAGACCCACGAGAAGTACCGGGCGATAACCCCGACCACAGTCCGTCAATCACAACCAACCAAGGAGGAACGCATGTCCGTTGTACTCATCACCGGTTGTTCGAGCGGCATCGGCGAGGCGACCGCGGCCGATCTGGTGGCACACGGCCACACTGTCTATGCCACGGCCCGGCGTCCGGAGACACTGAAGGCGCTGGCAGGCAAGGGATGCCACACCCTGGCGCTCGACGTCACCAACGAAGAGTCGATGGCCGCCGCGGTGGCCGCCGTGGAGGACGAAGCCGGCTCGATCGACGTCCTGGTGAACAACGCGGGCTACTCACAATCCGGCGCCGTGGAGTCGATTCCGCTCGACAACATCCGAAAACAGTTCGAAACCAATGTGTTCGGGCTCATCAGGATGAGTCAACTGGTGCTGCCGGGCATGCGCACGGCCGGCAGCGGACGCATCATCAACATCGGGTCGATGGGCGGGAAGCTCACCTTCCCCGGCGGGGGCATCTACCACGCCACCAAGTACGCCGTCGAAGCCATCTCCGACGCCATGCGGTTCGAGGTCCAGGGGTTTGGCGTCCAGATTGTGCTCATCGAACCCGGGCTGATCACCACAGGTTTCGCCGACACCGCCGTCGGGTCGGTCGACGGCCTGAACGACGGACCGTACGCCGAATTCAATTCCCGGGTCGGCACTGTCACCGCCGACATCTACGCCGGCAGTATCGCGAAGTTCCTGGGCGGCAACCCGGATTCGGTCGCCGAGGTGGTCCGCAAGGCCATCGAAGCCAAACGGCCGAAGGCCCGTTACACCGTCACACCCAGCGCAACGCTGAGCATACTGCAACGCCAACTGACCCCGGACAAGTTCTGGGACCTTGCCATGCGCACCCAATTCCCCGTCCCTGGAGGTAAATAAGTATGTACGCGACAACTCTCAACGGCCACGGTGAGCCCGAGGTGATGGAGTGGGCCAAGGTCGACGACCTTCCTGCGCCCGGGCCCGGTCAGGTGGCCATCGACGTTGTGGCGGCCGGCGTCAACCGCGCCGACGTCATGCAGCGCATGGGCTTCTACCCGCCCCCACCGGGCGCCAGCGACATCCCGGGCCTCGAGGTTTCCGGCTACATCGCCGAAGTCGGTGCCGGAGTGCAGGATTGGGCACCCGGTGATGCGGTGTGCGCTCTGCTCGCCGCAGGCGGGTACGCCGAACGCGTCAACGTCGCCGCCAGTCATGTGCTGCCCGTGCCGCAGGGCGTGAGCGTCATCGCCGCCGCGGCGCTGCCGGAAACTGCGGCCACCGTGTGGTCGAACGTCGTCATGACCGGAGGCCTGCAGAGCGGGCAGACTCTGCTGATCCACGGCGGCGGCAGCGGAATCGGCACGCACGCAATACAAGTCGGCCGCGCACTCGGGGCCAACGTGGCGGTGACGGCCGGCACACAATTCAAGCTGGACGCCTGCCGCGAACTCGGCGCGCAGACGTTGATCAACTATCGCGACCAGGATTTCCCGGCGGTGGTCAACGCCGAATACTGTGGCGCCGACGTCATTCTCGACATCATGGGCGGCAGTTACCTCGGCAAGAATGTCGACGCCCTCGCCGAGAACGGCCACCTGACCATCATCGGCTTACAGGGTGGCGCCGTCGCCGAACTGAATCTCGGCACGCTGCTGTTCAAACGAGGATCGGTACATGTGACGAACCTGCGCCGCCGGCCGGAGGAAGGCCCCGGCTCCAAAGCCGAGATCATCAGCGCGCTGCGGCAGCATCTGTGGCCACTGATCGACGCCGGAGCGGTGGTGCCTGTCGTCGCGGCGGAGGTGCCGATCACCGACGCCCCTGAGGCGCACCGCCTGCTCGACTCCGACAAGAGCGTCGGAAAGGTGCTGCTGACCGTCCGGGATGCCGACTAGCAGCCCAAATCACTGCCACGCCGAATGCGGTCGGCGACGATTCGCTCGACCAACAGTGGGACGAACGCTTGAATGCAGGCATCCGCGAACTGCATCGCAGTCTCCCGGCACCAGCTCGCGATCTCCGCATCCCGCGCGGTATCGTGGCGCCCCTCGCGAAGAGCGAGTTTCGCCGCAACGTGGGCAATCCAGTCCGTACCCGCGGTGTCACGGGACTGCCGCGTCCCGAATTCGGTCGCCACCGACCCTTGTCTGGTTGCCGACTGGGTGCGCCGGATCGGCTCATGCAGCACCTGGGTCATGACTGCCCTACCGTCAGCAGCTCGGTCGAACTCTGGTGGCAAGCTGTTCCATTGCCACGTGATGGGCGGTAGGCCGGCCGGACGAACAACAGTGTGCAGTCCGAACCTTTCAAGGTCTCGCGCATTTCGTCGCTGGTCAGTTCCGCAACCAAGTCCCGGTCGTCTCCCGGCACGATGACAAGCTGGTCGATGCATGCACTCTGCCGAAGCAAGTTGCTCAGATGCCCCGGCATCGCGAGGGTGACCGACTCGAGGTAACTGTTGTCCGCGGCCCTCAAATACCGCTCCAGAGCGGCGTGCACCGGATTTCTGAGATCGACCGGCTCACCCGAATGCGACCAGGGCTCCAGCATCAGAATCGGCGCATCACGCCATGCCGAATCAGACTCGGCAGCCTTCAATACGGCTGCGGCAGAGGCTGATTCGTCCAGGACGGCCACGATCCACTTGCGATGGTCGAACTCGCGATGTTTCCGCCGGATGATCGCGACCGAGCCTGGCGCGCTCCGGGCCACCTCAACAGCCGTCGATCCGCGCGGAGCATCAGGCGTGTCATGTGTTCCGCGGTCGCCGACGCACACCACAGCCGCCTGGCGGGACTCATCGGCAAGGCATTCAGCCGGGCTGCCCGAGAGAATCTCTGATTCGAGCTTCACGTCGACGCGTGTAGCGGTCACGGCTTTCCACGCCTTGTGCAACGCGTGCTGAGCGCGGTCGATGCTCTCCTGGCTGTCGGCATGATCCGAGTCGATGACGTAGACCAGCCGCAACGTGGTGTCCCGGCTCGCCGCCTCGAGTGCGGCCCAGCGCGCAGCGCGCACCGCATGTTTGGAACCGTCGATGCCGACGACGACCGGGTTGACCGGGGCTTGGATGTTCATCAAAGGTCCTTGTGCCGTAGTGGTCATGCAGCTCTCCGATGACATCTGACCGCACTGCTCGAACACGGCATAGTGTCGAAGGTCCTCGCGGGATCCGAAAAGTGCTCTGTCGACACCCGATGACGTGCTTGACCGCCAACGGGCGAGGTAATGATGACTTCCGACCCTGTGCGAAGCGTCCGAACCGTCGCAGGCTTCAAGGTGCACCTCGCTGTTGTCGAGAAGGACGCCGCATGACGAAAGCCACTATTTCCCTCGCGGAAATCGAAGATGCGGTACTTCTGGCCTGCAGAGCGCCGTCGATCCACAACAGCCAGCCGTGGAATTGGGTGCTCGAATCCGCCACGCTGAAGCTGTATCTCGACGCCGGCTGGCTGGTTACCACCGACGGTTCAGGCCGCCAGGCACTGTTGAGCTGCGGCGCGGCCTTGGACCATCTCCGCGTGGCGATGGCCGC
Source organism: Mycobacterium sp. SMC-13 (assembly GCF_045311035.1). NCBI lineage: Bacteria > Bacillati > Actinomycetota > Actinomycetes > Mycobacteriales > Mycobacteriaceae > Mycobacterium > Mycobacterium sp. SMC-13. The sequence goes on along the minus strand of NZ_JBJIAI010000009.1, from coordinate 5,819 downwards.
AACTGGCTGGACCACCAAGGTCGAGCGCTTTCCCGACCCCGAGAACCACCGGCACCTCGCCGACATCCGCTTCCAGTCGGCCGCCGGCGTCACACCGGCACAGCGACGGGCAGCAGACGCGATATTGTGCCGGCGATCCGATCGACTTCCGTTCGGCGCAGTGACAGACCGGCCCGCGTTGGTCGAAATGCTGCGGCTGGCAACGGTGAATCACCCGGCACAGGTTGACGTCCTGACCGCCCGACAACGCACCGAAGTAGCCCAGGCCTCACATCTCACCGATGCGCTACGGATGTACGACGCCGCGTATCACGCCGAATTGGACTGGTGGACTTCGTCTTTTGAGAGTACAACCGGTATTCCACACAGTGCGTTGTTGTCGGCTGCAGAAGGTGATCGGGTTGACATCGGACGCTCGTTCCCGGTTTCCCATGTCCGCGAGCGTCGCCAACATGCCGGCGATGACCAGGCCACCGTGGTGGTCATCTCCGCACTCGGCGATACGCGCGAGGACATCTTGGCGTGCGGCGAGACGTTGTCGGCAGTGCTGCTCGAAGCCACCGTCGCGGGCCTAGCCAGTTGCACGCTCACCCACCTGACGGAGCACCCGGCCACCTGCGACATCATCAGCGCGCTCACCGGCCATCCCCTGCCCCAGGTTTTGGTCCGCATCGGCACCGCCCCAGCCCTGGAGGACGTCCCGCCACCGACACCGCGACGCCAGCTGGCGGATGTTTTCCGCTTCCGGCCACATGGCTCTGATGACCGGAAGTGATGGCGGAGCGCTGGATGTGCGCCTGGCGGCCGCCCACTTGCGATACAGTCGGCCCGCTACGCACAGTGCAGCCGCAAGCGCTACACCCGTTGCCAGTTGCTTCTTCATATCGTCGACGATGACAAGTCGCCAGCCCGCTCATAGGGCACATGGACCCACGGTCAGGCAACTAGGGACCAATGCCCCTGCCGCGGACACGGTCACCGCACCTACCGTCGACGAATACTCAGCTCGGGGATGTCAGAAGGGTGTGAAGATGTACAAGTCAGCTTCACCGTCATCGGCCGTCGTGGTCGGCATCGACGGCTCGCGGTGGTCGGTCGACGCTGCCTTGTGGGCGGTCGATGAAGCCGTCAGCCGCGATGTGCCCCTGCGCCTGCTCTACGTGGTCGAGCCACGCGGCCATGGTGCCGTCGATCCGCAGCAGGAAGCTCAAGACCTGGCGTGCGCGGACGTCTCCGTACGGCGCGCGCTGGTCGCGGTCGAGTCCACCAAGAAGCCGGTCAAAGTCGAATGGGAAGTACTGCAAGGGCATCCCTCCCGCGTCCTGTTGGACGCCAGCCGATCTGCTGATCTGCTGTGTCTCGGCTCGCTCGGCATCGCGCATGCCACAGGGCACCGACTCGGTTCCACCGCGGCGACATTGGCCACGTCCGCGCCGTGCCCGGTGGCCATCGTCCGCGGCGGCAACCACCATGGGGTGATGCAGCCCCGGCATGTCGTCGTCGAAGTCGATGAAAGTCCGGACAGCACCGTCGTTCTCGAGACCGGGATCAGCGAGGCCCGGCTGCGCCAAGCGCCCCTGACGGTGCTCGCGGCGCGACAGAACGCACCGTCGGACGGTCGGGACAAAGTGCAGGACGACGGCGTGCAGGCACGTCTGGACAAACGTCTGGCCCGGCACCGACTGGCCAACCCGGACGTCGAGTTCAACCCCGTCGCAATCCGTGGTTCCACGATCAATTATCTTGATCGCCAGGCCGATTCGATCCAGTTGCTGGTGATCGGCAGGCATCGCAGGCCCGGGATGGGTGAGATCGTGGGAACCGCACGCTCGACCTCGCCCCAGGTGAACTGCACGGCACTGATTTGCCAACATAATCAGCGTCTGTAGCCGGAGCCTGGCCTATCGTCATGGGCAGGACATCATCACTGAAAGCACGCCGGCGGCGCGCAGAAGGGCACACGAATGGTCACAGTATTCCTCGTCGATGACCATGAAGTCGTGCGCCGTGGACTCATCGACCTGTTGAGTGCGGACCCGGATTTGCAGGTCATCGGCGAGGCCGGCACCGTGGCGCATGCCATGGCGCAGATTCCCGCGCTCAGACCCGATGTCGCCGTCCTCGATGTGCGTCTGCCGGACGGCAACGGCATCGAGCTGTGCCGCGATCTGCTGTCGCGGCTGCCCGACCTGCGGTGTCTGATGTTGACGTCGTTCACCTCTGACGAGGCCATGCTCGACGCCGTCCTGGCCGGCGCGAGCGGATATGTCATCAAGGACATCAAAGGCATGGAACTGGCCGAGGCGATCAAGGCCGTCGGCGCCGGACGGTCCCTGCTGGACAATCGTGCCGCCGCGGCGTTGATGGCGAAGCTGCGCAACGCCGCCGAGCGCTCCGACCCGCTTTCGGGCCTGACCGATCAGGAACGGGTGCTGTTGGATCTGCTCGGTGAGGGCTTGACCAACAAGCAGATTGCCGCCCGAATGTTCCTGGCGGAGAAGACGGTCAAGAACTACGTGTCGCGCCTCCTCGCCAAACTCGGCATGGAACGTCGAACCCAGGCCGCGGTGTTCGTGTCGAAGCTGGACCGGCCGCGGCGCACTGACGACTGATATGCCCGCGGCGTCAAATTCCTGGCGCGCGACTGCCGCGATGGCAGAATCACCGATGTGACAAGCGAAGACAGCAGCGCCGGCCATCCGCTGCGAGCGCCGCTATCGGGACTCCGGCTGCGTGAGCTTCTCAGTGAAGTCCAGGACCGCGTCGAACAGATCATCGAGGGCCGTGACCGGCTCGACGGTCTGGTCGAGGCGATGCTCACGGTCACGTCCGGTCTGGAACTGGACGAGACGCTGCGCACCATCGTGCACACCGCGATCGAGCTGATCGACGCCCGGTACGGCGCTCTCGGGGTCCGGGGCACCGACCACGAGCTCGTCGAATTCGTCTACGAGGGCATCGACGAGGAAACTCGTTGCAAGATCGGCCCGCTTCCCCAAGGGCGCGGCGTGCTCGGCGTACTGATCGATGAGCCGAAACCCATTCGGCTGGAAGACATTCGTACCCACCCTGCCTCGGTGGGGTTTCCCGAGAACCACCCACCCATGCGTACGTTCCTCGGTGTACCGGTGCGCATCCGCGACGAAGTCTTCGGCAACCTGTATCTGACAGAGAAGGCGTCCGGGCAGCCCTTCAGCGAAGACGACGAAGTTCTCGCACAGGCACTGGCCGCGGCGGCCGGCATCGCCATCGACAACGCACGGCTCTACCGCCAGTCGCAGCAACGCCAGGCCTGGATCGAGGCCACCCGCGATATCGGTACCGCCCTGCTCTCCGGAACCGAGCCGTCGCGGGTGTTCCGCCAGATCGCAGCGGAAGCACGCTCCCTGACAGACGCGGATGCGACGCTGATCGCGGTTCCCGAGGACGACGATGCGCCGACCAGCGAGATCACCGAACTGCAGGTCATCGACGTCGTCGGCGATGTCCGCGCATCATCGCTGGAGGCTCCGGGGGCCGACGGACCCATCGGCCGGGCGTTTCACGATCGGACGCCCCTGATCTGCCGGGCCGCGGAGTTGCCCGAAGAGATATCGGCCGACATGGCGTCGGCACTGGTGCTGCCCCTGCGCACCACCGAGAGCGTCATCGGCGTGCTGCTCGTGCTGCGGCGTGCGGGCCGGCCGGACTTCACTCCGGATCAGCTGGACACGATGGCCGCGTTCGCCGACCAGGCCGCGCTGGCTTGGCAGCTCGCCGCCAGCCAGCGTCAGAAGCGCGAGCTGGACGTGCTGGCAGATCGCGACCGCATTGCCCGCGACTTGCACGATCACGTCATCCAGCGACTGTTCGCGGTCGGTCTCACGCTCCAGGGCGCGATCCCACGCGCCAAATCCAGCGATGTGCAGCGGCGCATCACCGACTGCGTCGACGACCTCCAGGAAGTGATCACCGAAATCCGCACGGCGATCTTCGATCTGCACGGCAGCACCGCCTCCACCACCCGGTTACGTCAGCGCCTCGATGCCGCTGTCGCCTCATTCTCCAGCCACGAACTGCACACCACGGTCCGCTACGACGGCCCGCTATCGGTCATCGAGCCAGACCTGGCCGATCACGCCGAGGCCGTCGTCCGGGAAGCGGTGAGCAACGCCGTGCGTCACGGCAAGGCCAGCGCCGTCAGCGTCACCGTCAACGTCGACAACGACTTGCGGATCGAGGTCACCGACAACGGTCAGGGACTGCCCGACGGAATCACCGAAAGTGGCCTCGCGAACCTTCGCCGACGGGCGCAGGACACCGGCGGCGACATGACCCTCGAACCCGGCGTCGACGCCGGCACAGTCCTGCGGTGGTGGGCGCCGCTGCCCTGACGGGCGAGTCAGCCGTCGAGGACCAATGCCCTTGGCCGCCAACGAAGACAGGCCCGCTCCACCGCACGCGCTCGTCGGCAAAGGCCCTACGGCAAGTGACGTAATGCTCTGTCGCTCGTGTCGGGCCACCTGCAGGATCGTCGTATGAGAAACGAGCAGTGGGCGCGACCTGAATCGCTCCGCGTCGATCTCGACGACAGGTCTTGCGAGGTGAATCAGATGTCCGAGACGTTCCCCGATCATCAGACGATTTGCGCAGCCATGGCGCTGGCAACGCGTGCCCCCTCGGTCCACAACACGCAGCCGTGGCGGTGGCGGATCGGCTCGAACAGTGTGCACCTGTATGCGGAGTCGTCACTGCACCTGATTCATACCGACCCAGACGGACGCGACCTGTTGATCAGTTGCGGTGCGGCCCTGCACCACGCGACCGTGGCCTTCCACGCGCTGGGCTGGCAGCCGGCGGTGCGCAGATTCCCCAACCCGGCCGAACCCGATCATCTCGCCGCGATCGAGTTGACGCCCTGCACCCCGGAGCAACCCGACATCGCGCTCGCCGCCGCGATTCCGCGGCGCAGAACCGACAGGCGCTACTACAGCGGCTGGCCCGTGCCACTCGGCGACATCGCTCTGATGACCGCGCGTGCCGCCCGTCTGGGCATCGGACTCCGCCGGGTGAAGCTCAATGACGTCCTCACAAGTGCACTGCGCCAAGCTGTTTCGCATCATGTGCACGATCCGGACTATCTCACCGAACTGACGGTCTGGAGCGGGCGCTACGCGTCCGTCGCCGGAGTGCCCGCTCGAAGTACGCCCACACCCGACCACAGCGCCGCGCTGCCCAGCCGCATCTTCGCCGGACCCGTGCTCAACCAGGCCGCAGGTACGACGGCCACCGATGACAACGGTTCGCTACTGGCGCTCGGCACCACGACCGACGCTCCGATCGATCGACTGCGGGCCGGCGAAGCAACGAGCGCAGTTCTGCTGACTGCCACCGCACAGGGACTGTCCACGTGCCCTGTCACAGAGGCATTGGAGAATCCCGCGTGCCGAGCCATCGTCCGGTCGGACGTTTTCGGCGACGAGTTGTTCCCGCAGATGCTCATCCGGGTCGGCTGGGCACCCCTCAACGCCGATCCGCTGCCCGCGACCCCGCGCCGAGCGCTGACGGACGTCATTTCCCTTCTGCACGAAGACGACCCGGCGATGGGCTCACAGGCAGCTGGCGACGAGGAGGCGGATCGATGATCGCGCACCGCACCCGGATGTTCGCCCGGGTGCTCGGGCCCTACCTCGTCGTCGCGGCCGCTTCACTCGTCACCCGGGCCGATTACGTCAAGACACTGCTGCACACGTTCGGGGACAAGGGTCTGCTGCACGATCAGGTGACAGTTTCGGTCACGCGGCCTGACTGGCCGGTGTGGTCATGATTGCTTCGAATTC